>NZ_VEJQ01000169.1:0-289 GCF_007680745.1 Pseudomonas sp. DE0010 | reverse complement strand
CGGCACATCGCCACTGGCGACGGCATCGCGAAAGCCGAAATCGGCGGCGAGCACCCGCACGGCATCGTTCAGCCGGCGGCAGCGCCCGTCCAGCACCTGGCGAAAGACCCGCGCCCCGGTGTCGAGCTGGTCATAGGACTGGCGCACCGCACTGGCCTCGGTGGCGGCCTTGACCGTCAGATAGACCAGGGTGATGACCACCAGCATCAGCAGGAAGAGACTGCCGGCGATGCGGGTCTGGAAACTATGGATGAGCTTCATCGTGCGTGGCCTTGTGGAAGGCATCCTC
>NZ_VEJQ01000168.1:0-289 GCF_007680745.1 Pseudomonas sp. DE0010 | reverse complement strand
AAAAGTGAGCCGCCGTAAGGGCGGAAAGGTGACTGTGCGCCACCCGCGCCAATGAATACCAACTTGCTGTGTGCGCCCAGGCTTTCAAGTTTCAAGTTTCAAGTTTCAAGTTTCAAGTTTCAAGTTTCAAGTTTCAAGTTTTAAATTTGATTGTGTTGGCGTGGGTATTGAAAGAGAGCATAGTCCATTTGCGATGGCGACGCTTAGTCACCTTTCGCCCTTACGGCGAGTCACTTTTTGTCAAACGCGACAAAAAGTAACCAAAAAACGCTGCGCTCCATTCATACGG
>NZ_VEJQ01000167.1:0-290 GCF_007680745.1 Pseudomonas sp. DE0010 | reverse complement strand
CACGACAACTCGAGAAATTCAGCCTGGCACTCCAAGATTTCCAGCCTTCCCGTCAATTCCCCCCTGAGTTTTCAGTCCCATCATCGCCATTGAGGCGTGTTTCAGGCCAGGGACTGGCCTACACCCGACCTGACCGGTCTGGCTGTCTCATTGTTTGGTGAAGCAGCTCACAATTCTCACATCCCGCGTTAAAGTCCGACGGAACGTTTTCCTGCCTTCCGCTGCCCGGGCAAGCCACTCATCGCACCCTGATGCGAGAGAAGTGTGCCAGCTGTCCGCCCGCGCTGTGA
>NZ_VEJQ01000166.1:0-290 GCF_007680745.1 Pseudomonas sp. DE0010 | reverse complement strand
CGCGGAGAAAATCCAGCTGGGCGGCGAAGTCGTAGGGCGGACGATAGGCCAGGCGCAAGACCAGCACCGGCGAAGCCGCGGCCTGACCCTTGCGCACCTGACTGGGGGCCAGGTCGTAGGCATCGCGAAAGGCGGTGTTGAAGCGTCTGAGACTGCCGAAGCCGACGGCCAGGGCCACCTCGGTGATGGGCAGCCGGGTCTCGCTGAGCAATTGCTTGGCGAACAGCAGTCGGCGGGTGGTTAGCACCGCCAGGGGCGCGGCGCCCAGGCGCTCGACGAACAGCCGGCGC
>NZ_VEJQ01000165.1:0-291 GCF_007680745.1 Pseudomonas sp. DE0010 | reverse complement strand
CGCACTACAGCCGCTACACCATCGAGTTGGTGGAGCGCGTCTGCGGCATGCCGCGTGAGCAGATCCAGACCACCTGGGACATGATCGCCGAGACGGCGCGCCCCGAGCGCACCATGAGCATCCTCTACGCCCTGGGCTGGACCCAGCATTCCATCGGCGCCCAGATCATCCGTACCGCCTCCATGGTGCAGCTGCTGCTGGGCAACATCGGCATGCTCGGCGGTGGGGTCAACGCCCTGCGCGGCCACTCCAACATCCAGGGGCTGACCGACCTGGGCCTGCTCTCCAACC
>NZ_VEJQ01000164.1:0-292 GCF_007680745.1 Pseudomonas sp. DE0010 | reverse complement strand
AGCGCCTCCAACTGGGAGCGAATCACCTCGGTTGGTCGCTCCACATCGCAGACTTCCGCAAAATCCAGCAAACCCTGGCGCGAGGCAAACAGCGACTTGTTGCCCATCAACTCCAGCGCCAGAACATCCTCGGGAAGGTAGGCGGTGGTGTTGACGATGTCGTAGGCGGGCGCCAGCCGCGCATCACGCTGGGTAGGGTCGGCATAGAGCAAGCCGAAGTTCTTCAGATGCGCATCGCCATTGCCGAGGATGCAGCTCAGGCTCACCGTGGCGAAGAGTTGCGCCAGCGAAG
>NZ_VEJQ01000163.1:0-292 GCF_007680745.1 Pseudomonas sp. DE0010 | reverse complement strand
GAAGCTATCGGGATTGAACAGGCCTGCTTTCATAGCGCTCTCACCGGCAATCAGGTTATTGCGAAGGCATCACAAAACGGTCCGCTTATTTGAACTTTTTTCGGACAGTCAAAGGCTGGCCAGTGTAGCGAAAAAATCGCTTACGACAAACACTGATGACACCTGATGAAAATTCGATGACGCAAAACAGAAAGCCCCGGCGTCACTCTCGTGATAGCACCGGGGCTTTCTTTTCGTGCCAGGCAAGAATCAGCGACTGGTGGCGATGTCCTGCTGGATGCTGGCGAAGGTC
>NZ_VEJQ01000162.1:0-292 GCF_007680745.1 Pseudomonas sp. DE0010 | reverse complement strand
GGCCGGCGACCTGGTGATGGACAGCCTGATGAAGATGATCACCTCGCTGGACGCCGGCGGTCTGGGCGAAGCCTTCCTGGTGGACGGCGACGGCAAGATCCTGGTCAGCAGCCACGCCGACCAGGTGCTGAAATCGCTCAAGGAGGTCTTTCCGGAGCAGACCCCGACCCTGGCCCCGGGCTTCCATCACGTCCTGCAGAACGGCAGCGAGCGGCTGGTGAGCTTTACCCCGGTCGCGGGCCTGCCCTCGGTCAAGTGGTACCTGGCCCTGTCCATCGACCAGGCCAAGGCC
>NZ_VEJQ01000161.1:0-292 GCF_007680745.1 Pseudomonas sp. DE0010 | reverse complement strand
TCTTCGCCGGTCAGGGCAACGCCTGCGCCGGTGACCGACTTGTTGGTGCCAGCGTTCTTGTCCACGAATGCGCCAGTGGTGCCGGTACCGATCACCTTGCCCTCGTCGCCATCAACCACGCCAACCAGATCCAGGTCGCTCAACTGAGCAGTGGTGCCGCCGTCGTAAACCTTGTTGGCCACGTCGGCCTTACCGGTCAGGACCTTGCGATCAACGTTGGCCTTGCCGATTTCAGCGGTGGTGTCGAAGCTGTAGTTCCCGGCTTCTTCGCCGGTCAGGGCAACGCCTGCGC
>NZ_VEJQ01000160.1:0-293 GCF_007680745.1 Pseudomonas sp. DE0010 | reverse complement strand
GGCAGCGCCTGGACCTGGCACCGCCCGCTGCGCCGCTGCGCGTCATGCAACGGCTGCTCGACCTGCGCCTGCGCCAGGGCCGGCTGCAGGACCTCGAGCGCTACACCGGCACCGCCCGCAGCGCCGCCCAACGCGCCGCCGCCCTGACCCACCGGCTGCTGGCCTTTTCCCGGCGCCAGACCCTGGATCCGCAACCGGTGGCGCTGGAGCAACTGGTCATCGGCCTGGAAGACCTGATCCAGCGCAGCATAGGTCCGCAGATCGCCCTGGAGCGCGAAGCCGATCCCCGGCTC
>NZ_VEJQ01000015.1:0-118516 GCF_007680745.1 Pseudomonas sp. DE0010 | reverse complement strand
GCAGGGGTTTCTTTTTGGTTGGCATACATGCACCTCTTACTCATGTTATGCCCGAACACAAAATTTCTGACACCCCCGGATTCCCGGCTCATTGAACGCACCCGCCCAACGCCCCTCACCCCAACCAAACCTCAACCCGTGTTCCCAACACCTCATCCGAGCACATGCTCACACTCCCCCCATGCGCCTCGGCAATCTTCTTCACGATAAACAACCCCAGCCCCACCGACCGCACCGTGTCCTGGCAATCGCTGCCTCGGGTCATCGGCTCGAACAACGTGGGCAGTAGCGCGTCATCGATCGCAGCACCATGGTTATGCACACTCACCACCGCCCCGTCATCCGAGAAGTCCGTGGTCAGGGTGATGGGGTAGCGAAGGTCGCCATAGGCCACGCCATTGGCCACCAGGTTACCAATCACCTGCTGCAACCGATCCGGGTCGACCTGCACCACGCGCCGGCCGCGGGCGTAGTGCCGAATCTGTGCGTCAGGGAAGGCCACCTTCAGCTCACTTATCGAATAATCCACGGCACGTACCAGGTCCACTCGCTCGCGGCGGATGGTCATGCCGGGGCCGAGCCTGACTGAGGCGAAGTCGAGCAGGTCGACGATCATGCGCAGCGCGCGCTCGGTCGAGTTGTCGATGCCGGTCAGTAACCGCCGCGCACGGTCGTTGGGTAGGTCGCGCTTGAGCATGGACGCGGCCATCTGGATGGCGGTCAGGGGGTTCTTCAGGTCGTGGCTGGCGATGGCGACCATCTGTTCGGAGAAGACGGCGCGGCGCTGCACTTCCTGGTAGGCGGCGGCGAGTTCGGCCTGGGCGCGTTGCAGGGCGCTTTCGGCTTCTATCTTCTGCGCCAGCATTTCTTCGGCGCGTTGCATGGCTTCCAGGGCGGCCTTGCCGCTGCTGGTGCTTTCGAGGGCGCTGAACAGCGCCAGGTGGTAGCGAATGCCGTCATCGCTTTCGCGGCGTACGCCGCTGAGCAGCATGGGCAGCTTGCGGCCGTCGCGGTGGCGCAGGGCAATCTTCACTTCGGAGATGGACCCTTGCATGTTCAGCAATGGGCCCCAGTGGGTCAGCAGGAACACGCGGCCGTCGGCGGGCAGCAGTTGGTCGAAACTCATCGCATGCAGGGTGGCGCTGTCGTATCCCAGCCAGTCAGCCAGCGTCTGGTTGCAGCGCACCAGGGTGCCGTCGGGCGCCATCACCACCAGGGCACAGGGTGCGTGCTCGAAGAAGGCCTGGGTAGACAACAACTCCTTGTTATCCATGGTCGAGGCCAAGGTGGGTGAAGAACTGGTCCATCGCGGCAGCACAAGCGCCTGAGGCGCTCAGCTGGGGGTAATGGCCCATGTTCTCGATAATGCTCAGCTGGCTGCTCGGCATGACGGTCTTGAGGTATTTGCCCACTGCCACGGGCACCACGGGGTCGCCCGTGCATTGCACAATCAGGGTAGGCAGTTGCAGGCCGGTCACGTCCTTGCGGTGGTCGGACAGGAAGATCACGCGGGCGAAATGCCGGGCGATCTGGGCGTCGGTGCGGCTGAAACTGCTGGCCAGTTCCTCTTCCAGGGCCGGCTGGCCGGGGGTGCCCATCAGCACGGGGGCCATGGAGCTGGACCAGCCCAGGTAGTTTTCGTCGAGGGTGGTCAGCAGGTCGTGCACTTCATCGGGGGTGAAACCGCCGGTGTAGGCCTCATCGTCCACATAACAGGGCGAGCCGCCCACCATGACCAGCCCAATCAGGCGGCCTGGCCGCTGGCGTTCGGCCAGGGCAGTGATCATGGCGCTGACCGAGTGGGCGACCACGATGACCGGGCCCTGGGCGTATTCGTCGATGATTTCGTTGAGGTCGCTGGCGTAGCCCCACAGCGTGGAGTACTTGTCGTGCTTGTAGGCACTGAGGTCCGAGCGCCCTGCTCCGACCAAATCGTAGGTGACGACCCGAAAACGTTCGAGAAAGTGCGGCAGTAGCAGCCGCCACATGGATTGGTCGCAGCCGAAGCCATGGGACAGAACGAGGGTCACGTCGCCCGCGCCGGCTACCTGGACGTTGTTACGTTTTTGCAGGGTCATACCTCTCCCGAATACCGTTCAACGTCATGCTGAGCTGTCACGATCCGTTCAAGTCCTTGCTGAGAATAGTTGAGGAAAGCCCTACGGGTAGGTGCCGTTGAGCAACGCGTCATCGCCCCGCTAAGTGCTTAGTGGGGTCTTGTGCAGGAACAGTTCACGGATCGGGACGCCCACCTTACGCTATATAGGCAAGCGGCGTAGAAGTTTCTGCCTGTTTTCTGAGGCCAAAAGTACTGCTGATGATCAGGATGCCCATTGGCTGGTTCTTGACTTCGGTCAACCCGAACAGAGCCGGGAGAGTTAGGCTCAGGCCATGTACTGCTTGCCGGAAGCACCTCATGGCCAAGAAATTCCCGAAGCGCCCCAGCCACCCCGAGCGCATTTGCTGGGGCTGCGATCTGTATTGCCCGGCCAAGGCGCTGGCGTGCGGCAATGGTGCCGACCGGACCATGCACCCGGTGGAGCTGTTCGGCGAGGACTGGGACAGTTTCGATGACCGGTTCGAGCCGCCCGCTGTGGATAACGCAAAGCCCCCCACCCTCTGACTACGCCTTCAGCCCTGCATGAAGCACCTCACCCGCTCGGCGCGGGTGAGGTGTTTGTCCTTGGGACGTGGATCAGAAGGTGGTGTTGACGGTCAGCGACAAGCTGCGCGGGTCACCGTAAACGGCACCTGCGTAGAACCCGTAGCGGGTGTAGTAGTGCTTGTCGAACAGGTTGTTGGCATTGAGGGTCACGCTGGTGTCATCGGTCACCTGGTACTTGGCCATGGCGTTCCAGATGGCGTAGCCGGACCAGTTCACGTCGGTGGCACCGCTGCTCACGCCGTTGACAGGCTGGCCTGCCGGGCTGGATATGGCGCGAATGTTGGATTGCGCGGTAACGCCGGCGCCTACGGTCAGGCGGTCGAGTGGGCCGCTGAGGTGGTAGGTGGTGGAGGCCTTGAACAGGTGCGAAGGGTCGCTGCGCCCGTCGCTGTCAACGCGGCGGAAGTGCAGGTAGGTGTAGCCGGCGTACACGTTCCAGTCCGGGGTCAGGGCGCCGGCGATTTCCAGGTCGATGCCGTCGGTTTCCTGGCCTGAGCCTGCTTTGTAGGCATCGCCACCGGTCGGGGTCGACAGGCCGCCGTCCAGCACCGCCTTGTTTTCCTGCTTGGTGCGGAAGTACGCCGCAGAGGCGTTCAGGCGACCGTCGAACCAGGCGCCCTTGATGCCCGTCTCGTAGCTTTGCCCACGAATCGGCTCGACCCGGCTGCCAGCGCTGGTTTCCTGGGTTTGCGGGTTGAAGATGTCGGTGTAGCTGGCGTACAGCGAGTAGGTGTCGTTGAGGTCGTAGACCGCACCCAGGTAGGGGGTCACGACGCCGTTTTCTTCCTGGCTGGTGCGCTCGGCATTCACGCTGCGGGTGATGGCCGAGTAGTCGGTGGTGCGCACGCCCAGGATCACCGACAGCGGGTCGGTGATGCTCAGACGGGTCGCGGCGTACATGCCTTGCAGGCGGGTGGTGGTCTTGCTGTGCTTGCCGGTCTGCGAAGCCAGCATGTCATAGTCTCCGTTCACGCCATTGCGCCAGTCGCTGATGGGCAAGCCGTTGTTGGCGCGGAACAGGCAGCCCACCACTGGATCGGTGACCTTGCCGCCACCGACCATGCTGCAACGGTACTCCGGAGACCACTGCACGCTACGGCTGTCGTTGTAGCCGACCATGGCCTGGTGAATACGGCCAAACAATTGGAACGGGCCAGACAGGTCGATCTGCGCCGACTGCTGGGTGGTGTCGCTCGAGCTGTGCAGGCCGTTGAGCACAGCGCCGCTGCCGTCCTGATCCCAGTAACCCCCGAACCCGCGGCCGCGCCCTGCGGAGTTGACCTTGCCCAGGCCTCGGTGGTTGAGGGCATCGGTCGTGCTCTGGGACGCCTTCAAGTCCAGCGACCAGTCGTTGTCGAAGCGGTGCACCAGCGAGCCGAAGGCGGTGCGGGTGGTGTACTCGCCAAAGCTCCAGCTCGGTACCAGGTTGGAGCTGCGTGGCAGGTCTGTCTTGCTGCCGTCGCGGTACCAGATGGGGATGTTCGCGCCCCAACCGCCGCCCACTACCTTGTTGTACTCGTACTGGTAGCCGGCGCCCAGGGTGGTGGCATCGTCCAGGTCGAACTCGAAGTTGGCCAGGGCCGCGCGTGAACGGTCGGACTGGTAGTCACGGAACGAGTTGGCGTCCTGCTGGGTCACCACGAAACGCGAGCGCAGGCGGCCGTCTTCGGACAGCGGCAGATTCAGGTCGGCGCCCAGGCGGCGTTTGTCCCAGCTGCCGTAGGTGGCGTACGCGCTGCCGCCGAAGGTGCGAGTGGGCGCCTTGCGAATCAGGTCGATGGTGGCGGACGGGTCACCGGTTCCGCCGAGCAAGCCGTTGGCACCACGCACGATGTCGATGCGCTCGTAGAGGTCCATGTTCAGGGCGTTGCCGCTACCGCTGAAGTCCGACGCGCCGGGTGCCTGCAGGCCATCGATTTTCCAGTTGGTGATGGAGTAGCCACGGGCACGGTAATCGGTGCGTCCGCCCACTTCGGCTTTGCTGGCAGTCACCCCTGGGGTGGTCTCCAGCGCCTGCTCGATGCTGTGGATGGCGCGGTCATCCATCTGCTGGCGGGTGATGGTGGTGACCGACTGCGGCGTTTGCCGTGGGGTCAGCGCCAGGCCGGTGGAGCTGCGCGTGCGTTCGACGGTGTAGCCCAGCTGGCCGGCATCGTCCTGGGGCAGCAGGGCGCTGTCTTCGATTTGCGTGGCATCGAGCACCAAGGGTGCGCTGTCGGCGGCCATGACGCTACCGCTGATGGCGAGGCCGACGAAGAAGGCAATGGGCTTGAGGCGAGTGCCGCCACAGGTGAACGTGGTGAAGGTGTTGGCGATGCTTGAGGGATTCATTTGGGAAGGCTTCGTATTTGCAGATGATTTTTTGTTAGGATTCTAGGGATCAGTCCTCCGGGCTCTACACCCGACATGTACGGGGATGTAATGCAACGTAATGGGCGCTAATGACGCCCGCCTCACAGGTGTTTTTTCAGATGAGCACAACCCTGCTGGTTGTTGATGACGACGACGAGATTCGCGAGCTGCTGTGCGATTACCTGACCGATGCAGGCTATGCCGTACTGGCGGCTGCCGACGGCAAGCAGATGCACGAGCACCTGGCGCGGCAAAAGGTAGACCTTGTGGTGCTGGACCTGATGCTGCCCGGTGAAGATGGCCTGAGCCTGTGCCGTCAGTTACAGGCCCTGCCGGGGCTGGCGGTGATCATGCTGTCGGCCAAGGGCAGTGCACTGGACCGCATCATCGGCCTGGAAGTAGGGGCCGACGATTACCTGGCCAAGCCTTTCGAACCCCGGGAACTCATTGCCCGGATCAAGGCCGTGCTGCGCAGGCCCCATCGGTTGGAGGCTGCCGTACAGGAGCCGACCCAGGTCGAAGCTCATGTCTTTGCAGGCTTTCGCCTGGAACACATCAAGCGCCTGCTGACGCGCCCCGATGGGCAGACCTTGACCTTGCCGCGCTCCGACTACCGGGTGCTGCGCGAATTGCTCGAAGCCAACAACCGTGTGGTGTCTCGCGACCAGTTGACGCGCAGTGCCTTCAGCCGCGACCACCTGCCCGACGACCGCTCGGTCGACATGTGCGTCAGCCGCCTGCGCCAGCACTTGCGCCATGCGCCCGGCGATGTGGCGCAGATCCTCACCATCCGCAATGAAGGTTATCTGCTGAGCATTGCTCAGAGCCAGGCCACGGCCTGACATGCGCTGGGCTCGCCGACTGTGGCCGCGCACGCTGTTCGGGCAGCTGATGCTGATCATGGTGGGCGGCACGCTGGCCATCCAGTTGATGTCCAGCAGCATCTGGTTCGATGTGCGCTTCGCCCAGGTGTTCGAAGCCCCCGTGCGCTTGATTGCGGCGCGCAGCGCACCGCTCATCCAGCAGGCCAGCTGTCATGCCGGCGTGCTCAAGGTGCCGGCCCATTACCAGTTACGCTGCGCCGAGCAGCTGCCTTCACCGCAGCAGGACGAGCGGCGCGGGCGCAAACGGGTCGAGTTGCTGCTTCACCAGGCACTGAAATACGAGCTTGGCCGTGAGCCGCAGGTGCATTTGATGAAGGTGCAGTTGACCGACGAACTGGGCCAGCCGATCGTCTGGCGCAGCCTGTTCGGCCTGCGCACGGCCCAGGCCCATCTTCAGTTTGCGGTGCCGTTGGCAGACGGGCATTGGTTGACCATCGACGGGCAGGAACTGCAAGGCTGGAGCGGCGAGTCCGCCTGGCTGCTGATCAGCGACTACCTGTTGCGGGTGTATGCGCTGCGCATTGTCGCCGTGCTGGTGGTGTGCCTGATTGCCGTGCGCCTGTGCCTGCGTCCGCTACGCCGCCTGGCGGACGCAGCGCTGGCGCTGGGCAGCAACCTGGAACAACCGCCGCTGGCGCTCGACGGCCCCGACGAGGTTCGTCAGGCCGCGCAAGCCTTCAACGCCATGCAGCAGCGCCTGATCGCCATGGTCAACGACAAGGCTTACTTTCTCGCCGCCGTCTCCCATGACCTGCGCACCCCGCTGACGCGCATGCGCCTGCGCCTGGAGCGCATGCCCGATGACGAACACCGGCAGCGTTTACGGCAGAACATCGCCCAGATGGACGACATGATCGGTCAGGTGCTGGACTACCTGCGTGCGGGTGAGCAGCAAAACCTGCAGCCGGTCGACATTGATCGCCTGGTTGCACGCCAGTGTGCGGAGCTGGCCACTGCCGACGAACCCATCCCTGTGCACGGTCATGGCGGGGTGGTGAGCGTCGATGCCCTGATGGTGCAGCGTTGTCTGCAAAACCTGCTGGTCAATGCACTGCGCTATGCCAGTCAGGTGAGTGTGTCGGTGGAGCGCGTAGGGCCACGGGTGCTGGTTCACGTCGAGGATCGAGGCCCAGGCATTGCGCCGCACCTGCTGGCGACCGTTACCGAACCCTTCGTACGTGGCGAGAGTTCGCGTAACCAGGCATCCGGCGGGTATGGGCTCGGGCTGAGTATCGTCGAGCGGATCATGACCAGTCATGGGGGGGCGTTGCGGATGCACAACCGTGAGGGGGGCGGGTTGCGCGTGACCATCGAGCTGCCTGTCTAGACGTGGGCAGCCCGTGGGCTCAGGCCACCGGCGCACGCGGTGCGAAGGTGGCCTGCGTGGGTGACCGGATCAGAAGATGCTGATCGGGTACTCGACGAATACGCGGACTTCGTTGCCGTCGTCGTTGTAACCGTTCTGGCGCACGGCATTGTTGGTGCGCAGGAACGAGCTGCGCAGCTTGACCGACAGGTCCTTGGCCGGGCCTTCCTGGACCACGTAGCGGATCTGGTTGAAGATCTCGCGCTCCTTGCCTTCGCCGAAGCCCTGTGGGTTGGCGACGTTGCGGGTATTGATGTTGTCACCCACCACGTAGGCCAGCTTGTAGGTCAGGCCAGGGATACCGTAGGCACCGAAGTCCAGGCCATAGCCCAGCTGCCAGGAACGCTCGTCCTCGGCATTGAAGTCGGACCAGTAAGAGTTGGCCAGGAAGATGGTCGAGCCACCGTCACCCACGCCGCCCTGGTTCTGGTACCAGCCGTAGTTGTAGCCGGTGCTACCGGTGCTGCGCTGGTGAGCGAGGGTGAACGAGTGGGCGCCGTAGGCGTAGGTAGCAGCCAGGCTCCAGATGGTGTTCGAGTCACCGTTCAGGCCCGCTTCACGCACATACTTGTTGTCGATGCTCGACTTGTAGCCGTTGAAGTCCAGGGTCAGGGACTGATCGTCGGCGATGGCATAGACGTAGTTCAGGCCCAGGTAGTGCTTCTTCATCACGTCTTCGGTGTCGGCGGTGTACAGCGACGCGGTGAAGTTGTCGTTGAACTTGTAGCTACCGCCCAACACGTTGATCGACTTCAGGCCACCGCCATCACGGCGTTCGGCGCTCTTGCGCGCTTCCTGGGTGAAGCGACCGGCGTTCAGCTCCAGGCCTTCGATTTCCTTGGAGGTGATCAGGGTGCCGGTGAAGCTTTCCGGCAGCAGGCGCGCATCGTCGTACTGGAGCACTGGCAGTGCAGGCATCTGGTCACCGTACTTGAGCACGGTGTTGGAAATGCGGAACTTCACGGCGGCACCGGCACGGGCCAGGTTGTGCGGCGAGCGGGCATTGCCCTCGGCGTTGGTGGTCTCGTGCGGCTTGAAGAAGTCGACGCCGCCGCCACCGTTGTGGCCCTTGCCGCCGTCCAGGCGCAAGGCGTACAGGCCGAATGCATCGACGCCGACACCGACGGTGCCTTGGGTGAAGCCGGACGAGAAGTTGCCGATGAAGGCCTGGCCCCACTCGATCTGGTCATCGGTGCCGTGCTTCTTGTCACGGTTGATGTAGGCGTTGCGCAGAAGGACGTTGGCGTGGCTGTCCTCGATGAAGCCGTTGCTGGCAGCCTGGTCATTGGCCTGGGCCTGGGTCGCGGCGATCATCGCCAGGGCGACCAGGCTGATCCTGGTATTCAACATGTTATTTTCCTTATTTCTTGATCGAAAACGCGCTGCGTAATGACGCCATGAACCAACGCCCCTTCGTAGGTTCGACGCTATGCAGGTTCTGCCAGAAGGCCCTTTGCCGGTAAACGCGGCCGGCCCTGGCAACAGCATGGCCAAACGGATTGGCCAGCAGGCGTGGCCGAATCCTAGCGGCGCGCGATTACAAATGTCAAAAAAACGTGAAATGCAGGTTGATATAACTAAAAAACCGGGCGCTCATGAGGCATTTTCTTTAGAACTAAAGCTGTAGGAGGATATTCCTTCTCGGTATTGAAAACTCATCTTGATCAAGGCGACAAGTTCACTTAGCACCCATTCTAGATAGTTACAAAGTGATACAAACGTAAAAATCCAGAAACCAGAATAGTCGAGCATTAGCAAATAGCACCCATTATCATTCGCGCCTTCATTACTGCCCGGTCAAACGCGCGCCATGCCTGCCCCTTCCCGCCTCGCTCCTATCACGCTCTCCATTTCATGCCTGCTGGCTGCCAGCCCCACAAGTGCCGCCACTACCACACTGCCTGAGCTGTCCGTCACCGCCGACAGCGAGCGGGACAAAGACAGCCCGCGGGTGCGTGAGGTCAGTACTGCGACCCGAACCGCCACCGCCGTACGCGCCGTGCCGCAGGCCGTGGATACGGTCAAGACCTCGCAGGTGCTGGACTACGGCAGCAACACGTTGGGCAAGGCACTCGAAGGTATCCCCAACGTCAGCAGTGGTGCCGACACGCGCTTCGATAGCGTGCGCATTCGCGGCTTCGAAGCCGGCAATGACTTCTACCTGGACGGCGTGCGCGATGACAGTCAGTACATCCGCGACCTGCACAGCATCGAACGGGTCGATGTGCTCAAAGGCCCTGCGGCCGTGCTGTATGGGCGGGGCGGCCAGGGGGGTATCGTCAACCGCATCAGCAAGGCGCCCGAGGCAGGCCGTCGCTCCACCCTGGAGGCACGGGCAGGCAGCGAGGACCTGCGCAGCCTGTATGCCGACCTCAGCGCAGACCCCAGCGACACGGTCAGCCTGCGCCTGAACATGGGCAACCAGGACAACAACAGTTTCCGTGACGGTGTCGACGGTAGCCGCCAGCTGTTCGCACCCTCGGTCAGCTGGCAGGTCACGCCGGCGCTGAACTGGCTGATGCAATACGAGTACAGCCGCTTCAACCGCACGCCGGACCGCGGTATCCCCGGCGTCGATGGTCGCCCCGCGCATGTCAGCCGCAGCACGACCTACGGCGATACGCAGCGTGACTTCATCGATGACCAGGCGCAGTCCTTGCGGTCGCGCCTTAACTACGAGCTCAACGATGCGTGGCAATTGCGTCATACCCTAAGCCTGTTCAAGCTCGACAGCGAATTCGACAACACCTACCCCACCGCCTACAACCCCGGCAATGGCACGGTGACGCGCCAGCGCTGGCAGCAGGACCTGAACACCCGCAACCTGTTCAATACCCTGGAAGCCGAAGGCACCTTCGACACACTGGGCCTGGGGCACACGCTACTGCTGGGCCTGGAATTCGGCAGCCAACGCCGCGACCCCACTTTGTACACCGCGGCTGCGGCAAACGCCGGCGGCAGGCCTGTGCCGCCCGTGGACCTGTACGACCCTGACCGGAGCAGGCAGCACAACGGTCGCATGATGATGTCGAGCAATAACCACACCGTGGTGCAAAGCCGAGGCCTGTACCTGCAAGACCAGCTTCGCCTGAACGATCAATGGCAGTTGCTGGCAGGCGTGCGTTTCGATGAATTCGACGTTCAGACCACCAACAAGGTGCGCAGCCTGTCCGAAAAACAGAGCAGTCGCACTACCAGCCCTCGCATCGGGGTGGTGTATACCCCGTGGCAGGACCACTCGTTCTATGCGTCATGGAGCAAGACCTTCTCGCCAGTAGGCGGTGGCCTGATCGGTATAACGCCGGGCGCACCGGGCAACAGCAACGAGACAGCACCCGAGCTGACGCGGCAAAAGGAGGTTGGCGTGAAGAGCGACTGGTTCGACCAACGCCTGACCACCACCCTGGCGGTCTATGAACTGGAGCTGTACAACCGTCGGACCCGCGACCTGCTTGACCCGGAAGTCACCTTGCTCAGTGGCCTGCAGCGCTCGCGCGGCATCGAGTTGACCGCCATGGGCAATGTGGTTGGCAACTGGTACGTGCGTGGCGGGGTCGGTCTGCAAGATGCCACGATCGTCAAGGACAACAATGGCCAGCAGGGTAACCGGATCAATGACGTGGCCAAGCGTAACGCCAGCCTGTTCGTCACTTGGAAACCAGAACTGGGCTGGTACGCAGAAACAGGCCTGACGCTGGTCGGTCAGCGGTATGCCGACAACCAGAACACCACGGTCCTGCCAGGTTATGGCCGCTGGGATGCGCTGGCGGGGTACCGCACCCAGGAGTGGGATGTGCGGGCAGCGCTGAGCAACATTGCCGACCGGACTTACTACAGTTCGGCGACCAGTGCAGCGCAGATCCAGGTCGGCGACCCGCGCAGCCTGGTTGTCACAGGCACCTACAGCTTCTGAACGTCAGCAGGGGCAGCCTTTGCGAGGCTGCCCCTGCCCGTGTGCTACAGGGTTTGAGGAACGTTGGATCGCGGCTAACGCCATACCGCCATCAACGCATGAAGCTCAGCCTCGCTGATCAGCCCTTCGGGGTAACGCCCGGCAAGTAGCCGTCGTGGGTCGGTCGTCCTGACCCTGCTGCTTCCATGGTGCTTCAACCACTTCGCCAAACGCTCGAGCGATGCATGGTCTATTGCCAATGGGCGCAATGCCGACTCACTTGCTGCATTCATTTCTACACGTACTCCTGGTCCGTGAGCAGCTAACCTACGCAAGTAGTGTTACAAGCAGATAACCCGGTGATACCGGGCTATCTGTTTGAAAACAATACAAAAGCTATGCCACTACACATGCCAGGCGTCGCCGGGTGGGGAAGCGAGCGTACTCCCTCGCCGCGCCCCACGGGCCATCAACGGTGCACAGGCGCCGGCTGCTGCTGGGTCAGGCAATGGATGTTACCGCCGCCCAACAGCAATTCCCGCCCAGGGATCATCACCACCTCATGGTCAGGGAAGATGCTCGACAGTATGGCCTTGGCCTCGGCATCGGCCGGGTCGTCGAAGCTCGGCGCGATGATGCCGCCGTTGACGATCAGGAAGTTGACATACGAGCCTGCCAGACGCACCGAAGGGTCACGCTCCTGGCTGCCCGACACCTGGTCGACGCCGGCACACTCCTCTTCGGTGGCGTACAGCGGCCCGGGAATCGGCATCTTGTGCACGACGAAGGCCCGCCCCCTGGCGTCGCGGGTGGTCTGCAGCACTTCCATGGCCGCGTGGCAACGTGCGTAGTTGGGGTCGTTCACGTCATCTGTCCAGGCCAGTAACACTTCGCCTGGGCGCACGTAACAGCAGAAGTTGTCGACATGGCCATCGGTTTCGTCGTTGTACAGGCCGTCCGGCAGCCAGACCACGGTATCGACCGCGAGGTTGTCGCGCAGCACGGCTTCGATCTGCTCGCGGTTCAGGTGTGGATTACGGTTGTGGTTCAGCAGGCACTCTTCGGTGGTGATCACCGTGCCTTCGCCGTCCACATGGATCGAGCCCCCTTCGAGCACGAACCCTTCGGTGCGATAACGCTGGCAGCGCTCCATCTCCAGCACCTTGCCAGCCAACGCCTCGTCTTTGTTCCACGGTGCGTACAGGCCACCCTCGAAGCCGCCCCAGGCGTTGAAGTCCCAGTCGACGCCGCGCACTTCGCCGTTGTCGTTGACCACGAACGTGGGGCCGGTATCACGCACCCAGGCATCGTCGCTGCTGAGTTCGACAACCCGGATATTGGGCTGGTCCAGCAGGCGACGCGCGTTTTCATACTGGCCGGCCGAGACGCCCACGGTGACCGGTTCGAAGCGCGCGATCGCCTTGGCCAGGGTGACATGGGCCGCCTGTGCCGGCTTGCCGCCCAGGCGCCAGTTATCCGGCCGCTCGGGCCAGACCATCCAGACCTGGGTTTGCGGGGCCCATTCGGCGGGCATGTGGAAACCATCGGCACGGGGCGTGGAAGTGAGGGTTTTCATCGTTGACCTCTGTCATGGCCCTGCCCGGAAGGGTATGGGCGTAAAAAGCGTTTATAACCGATATAAATCCGTGTTGAAACAGAATAATTCCGCATGACCCTGATAAGTCCGACCCGATATTTCGATAATAATCGGCAAATACGTGACGCCGGTCAGGCGCAACCTTCACCCTAGCATTGGCCAGAGCAGTGCCGCGCGCCTTGCTCGACAGGACAAGCACGCTTCTGCCAGCTAGGGTCATAACGCACAGTATGCAGAGTGTTCCCCGATGAACGTGATACCCACTACCCTCCCCGAAGTGCTGATCATCGAACCCAAGGTCTTCGGCGACAGCCGAGGATTTTTCTTCGAGTCCTTCAACGCCCGCGAGTTTGCCCGGCTGACCGGCGCCGAGGTCGAGTTCGTCCAGGACAACCACTCGCGCTCCGGCCGGGGCGTGCTGCGTGGGCTGCATTATCAGGTGGCCAATACCCAAGGCAAACTGGTGCGCGTGGTACAGGGTGAGATCCGCGATGTGGCCGTGGATGTGCGCAGGCATTCGCCCACGTTCGGCCAGTGGGTGGCAGTGCACCTGTCGGCGGAAAACCATCGTCAGCTGTGGATCCCGGCAGGCTTTGCCCATGGCTTCGCGGTGATGGGCGATTCGGCGGAGTTTCTGTACAAGACCACCGACTACTACAACCCACAGGCCGACCGCTGCATCCGCTGGGACGACCCGACACTGGCCATCGACTGGGGCCTGCAACAGCCACCTGTGCTCTCAGACAAGGACAAGCTGGGCGTGTCGTGGGCAGAAGCACAAGTGCTGCCTTAACTAGCGCATAATTGCTTCAGACTTTCTGACGCAATGATGTGATGATCGCCAAGAACACACCTCCTCGCCGCCCTCGCTGGCGCAGCCTGGCCTTACTGGCGCTGTGCCTGGTGCCGCTGCTGTGGCCGCTGCATCACCTGGCCGAGCGCTATTACCGGCAAGAGCTGGCCTCGCAGAACCGGCAGACCCTCGACCTGTATGTCGCCAACCTGCTGGGCACGCTGCACCGCTATGAAACCTTGCCGCAGATCCTTGGCGATTTGCCAGCCCTGCGCGGGGTGCTGGCCGACCCGTTTCGCCTGGAAGCGGTCACCAATGCCAACCGCCTGCTGAAAAACATCGTGCAGCAGACCGGCGCCGAGGTGATGTACCTCATGGACGTCAGCGGCAACACCCTGGCGGCGTCCAACTGGGACAAACACGACAGCTTCGTGGGGCGCAACTTCGCGTTTCGCCCCTACTTCAACGAAGCCATGGCCGGGCACCTCGGTCGTTTCTTCGGCCAGGGCACCACGTCCGCGAAGCGGGGTTATTTCTTCGCCGCCGCCGTGCGCGACGGCGAACGCATCGTCGGTGTGCTGGTGGTCAAGGTCGACCTCGATCATACCGAGACCTTGTGGGGCCGCACGCCCGAGCAACTGTTGCTGACCGATCACAACGGCGTGGTCATCCTCACGTCACGCCCGGAGTGGCGTTTTCGCGCTACCCGGCCGCTGACCGCGGCCGAGCGCCAGGCCATCATCGCCATCCAGCCGTACCCCACCCAGGCCCCCCAGCCGCTGGTGATCAATGACGATGCCTGGATCACCCAGACCCGGGCCATTCCAGAAACCGGCTGGCAGGTCAGCATACTTGCGCCGCGCATCCTGGTGGACCGCTCCGCGCAGACGGTCACGGCCATCGGTGCCGGCGCTCTGCTGGTCATCGTGCTGCTGACCGGCCTGGTGATGCAGCGGCGCCGTCATTATATGGACCGCATCGATTTCGAGGCCCGCGGGCGCCAGCAACTCGAACAGCGCGTGGCCGAGCGTACCGCCGACCTCGAAGGGCTCAATGCGCGTCTCAAAAGCGCCGTGCTCGAACGCGAGAATGCCCAGCAGGAGGCCGTGAGGGCCCAGGACGAACTGGTGCAGGCAGGCAAGCTGTCGGTGCTGGGCACCATGTCGGCGAGTATCAGCCATGAGCTCAACCAGCCCCTGGCAGCCATTCGCAGCTATGCCGAAAACGCCGAGATCCTGTTGGACCACCAACGTACCGAAGACGCGCGCGGCAACCTGAAACTGATCGGCGAACTGACCGGGCGCATGGCCTCGATCATTGCCCACCTGCGCGCCTTTGCCCGCCGCGACCGCCACGCTCCGGAGAGCGTAGCCCTGCAACCGGCCCTGGACGACGCCCTGGCCCTGCTTGCCAAACGTCGCCGGGCAATGGCGGTTGAGCTGGTGCGCGACCTGCCGGAAGCCACGCTGTGGGTGCAGGCGGGCGAAACCCGCCTGCGCCAGGTACTGGGCAACTTGCTGGCCAATGCCCTGGACGCGTTGACCGAGAAGGCTAACCCACGCCGGCTGTGGATAAGTGCCGAACAGCAAGACGATTACGTTTATCTGTACATTCGCGACAACGGCCCCGGCTTCAGCCGCCAGGCACTGGAGCATGCCAGGGAGCCCTTTTTCACCACCAAGACCCGCACCCAGGGGCTGGGTTTGGGCCTGGCCATCTGTGACAGCCTGATGCGCACCCTAGGGGGTGAGCTGCTGCTGGCCAACCACCCCGAGGGCGGTGCGTTGCTGACCTTGAAAATGCGCGTGGCCCCACCGGGTGCCACCTTGCCCAATTCAGAGGATTCTTCGGCATGAGCCCCGAGACACTGATCGACTGTCGCGCCCAGGTGATCCTGGTCGACGACGACGCACACCTGCGCCAGGCCCTGAGCCAAACGCTGGACCTGGCCGGGCTCAAGGTGGTGGCATTGGCCGATGCCCATGGCCTGGCCGAACGTATCCCGGCAGACTGGCCAGGCGTTGTAGTCAGCGATATCCGCATGCCGGGTATCGACGGCCTGCAGCTACTTGAACAACTGCATGGCCTGGACAGCGAGCTGCCGGTGCTGTTGATCACCGGGCACGGCGATGTCCCGTTGGCGGTACAAGCCATGCGCGCCGGTGCCTACGACTTCCTAGAAAAGCCCTTCGCCAGCGACGCCCTGCTCGACAGCGTGCGCCGCGCCCTGGCACTGCGCCAATTAGTGCTGGAGAACCGCAGCCTGCGCATGGCATTGAGCGACCGCCAGCAACTGGCCACACGTTTGGTGGGCCAGTCTGCGGCCATGCAGCGTCTGCGCGAGCAGATCGGCGCATTGGCCGGCACGCGAGCCGACGTATTGATCCTTGGTGAGACCGGGGCTGGCAAAGAAGTGGTCGCCCGCGCCCTACACGACCTGTCGAGCCGCCGGGACGGGCCCTTCGTGGCCATCAACGCTGGCGCTTTGGCCGAATCGGTGGTCGAGAGCGAGCTGTTTGGCCACGAGCCCGGCGCCTTTACGGGCGCGCAAAAACGCCGCATCGGCAAGTTCGAATTTGCCAATGGCGGTACGTTGTTCCTCGATGAAATCGAAAGCATGAGCCTGGATGTGCAGGTAAAGCTGTTGCGCATGCTCCAGGAGCGCGTCGTCGAGCGATTGGGTGGCAATCAGCTGATACCGCTGGACATCCGCATCATCGCCGCCACCAAGGAAGACCTGCGCCAGGCCGCCGACCAGGGGCGTTTTCGCGCCGACCTGTATTACCGCCTGAACGTCGCCCCCTTGCGCATTCCGCCGCTGCGCGAACGTGGCGACGACATCCTGATGCTCTTCCAGCATTTCGCCGATGCGGCCAGTCAGCGCCATGGCCTGGGGCCGCACGCCCTGCAACCCGCGCAACGGGCTTTGCTGCTGCGCCATGACTGGCCGGGCAACGTGCGCGAACTGCAAAACGCGGCCGAACGCTTCGCCCTCGGGCTGGAACTGGCGCTCGATGGCCAGGCGCCGCCTGCAACCCACGCTCCCGCCCCGGTCACCGGCAACCTGAGCGAGCAGGTCGAGCACTTCGAGCGCTCGTTGATCACGGCTGAACTTGCTCAGCCGCACGGCTCGCTGCGTAGCCTTGCCGAAGCGCTGGGTGTTCCACGCAAGACGCTGCACGACAAGTTGCGCAAGCATGGCCTGAGCTTCGAAGGCGGTAGCGGTGGCCACGACGACCATGAGGAAACCCGTTGATGAGCGAGCCGATTCACCCTCTGCAGACAGTGCTTCACACCGATATTCCATTGACCCGGGAGATGGGCCTGGAGGTACTGGACTGGCAACAGCATACCCTGCGCCTGCAACTGCCCTTGGCCGCCAACGTCAACCACAAGAACACCATGTTCGGCGGCAGCCTCTACTGCGCAGCGGTACTGGCCGGCTGGGGCTGGTTGCACCTGCGGCTACAGGAACTGGGCATCGATGATGGGCATATCGTCATTCAGGAGGGGCAGATCAGCTACCCGCTGCCGGTTACCGGTGCTGCCGTGGCCAGTTGCGCTGCACCGGACGAGAAGGACTGGTCGCGGTTCCTGGCAATGTATCAGCGGCGTGGACGGGCCCGGCTGGTGCTGAAAACGACGGTGAGCAATGTTGGCAGTGATGAAGCGGCGGTGGTGTTCAGCGGGCAGTATGTGTTGCACAGGTGAGCGGCGGGTTGATCGCGGGTTATCAACAGGCGGCCTTGACGCCGAGCACCTGGAGCCGCAAAGCGGCCCCTTCGGACCTCTACCCATGAGCAGTTTTCCACCCCCAACGCCACACTTGCCCTCGCCAGTCAAACAAGCCCAAGCAAGGCCTCTCGCCAGCCAGCCCCCGCCGGCAGGGCAAGGAAGTAGGGATTGAGCAGCGATTCGCGCGCCGGATACCGGAAGGGTTGGCCGTCGACCTCAATCACCTCGCCCCCGGCACCCTCGACCACACCCTGAGCAGCCGCCGTGTCCCACTGGGAGGTCGGCGCCAAGCGTGGGTAGCAGTCGGCGCTGCCTTCGGCCAACAGGCAGAACTTCAGTGAACTGCCCACCGAAACCAGCTCAAGCGGCCCCACAGCAGCACCCAACCCGTTCAGCAAAGCCTCTTGCCGAGGGCTGGAGTGCCGGCGGCTGGCAACCACGGTGAACGGCGATCCGGCAGGCGGGGTGGCGCGTACCCGGATGGCCTGCGCGGTTTCACCCCGCTCCGCTCGCCAGGCACCCAGTGCCCGTCCTCCGAAGTAGCAACGCCCCGAAGTGGGCATCGATACTACCCCAAACACCACCTCGCCCTGATCGATCAAGGCAATATTGACCGTGAATTCCTCGCTGCCGGCAATGAACTCCTTGGTGCCGTCGAGCGGGTCGACCAACCACCAACGGCGCCACTTCTGACGCTCCGCCAGCGGAATATCGCAGTCTTCTTCGGACAGGACGGGAATGTGCGGGGCCAGGACTTGCAAGCCCTCTGCAATCACCTGGTGTGCAGCCAGGTCGGCAGCCGTGACGGGCGAGTCGTCGGCCTTGTTGACGACGGCCACATCAGCGCGCCAGAACGGCAGGATCGCCTCGCCCGCCGACAGCGCCAACGCCACCACGTCCTGCATCAATTGCTGATCGTTCATAGTGCCAGTACCCCGCGCTGGATCAGCAGGTCACGCGCCAGGTACAAGGCAGCCAGCGCACGCCCTTCGCTGAACTGCGGGTGCATGGCCAGTGCCGACAGCTCCCGCAGGTTGACCTTGTCCACGCCCATCGGCTCCGGCTCATCGCCCTCCAGCCGTTCCTCATACAGGTCGGTGGCCAGTACCACCTGGATCTTCTGGCTCATGTAGCCCGGGGACAGGGACAGCTCGGTCAGGTGCTCCAGTTGCCGTGCACCAAAGCCGGCTTCTTCCTTGAGCTCCCGGTCAGCTGCCGCCAGCACGTCCTCGCCCGGTTCGATCAAGCCCTTGGGTAGCGACAGTTCATATTCGTCAGTCCCGCCACAGTACTCTTCCACCAGCACTGCGTGCTCGGCATCGAGCATGGCCACGATCATCACCGCACCATAGCCATTGCCCCGGCCCACCAGCCGCTCGTAGGTGCGCTCCACGCCGTTGCTGAAGCGCAACTCGACGGCCTCGACTCGGAACAGGCGGCTGCTGGCGACGATCTCGCGGCTGAGGACGGTAGGTTTCTGGCGCATGGGGGGCTCCTTGGCGTGAACGGGTTACTATACCGTGGCTTGCCGACCGAACGAGAGTTTCCCATGCCTGTTCTTCCCTGGTCCGCCATCGATACCGTCCTGCTGGACATGGATGGCACACTGCTTGACCTGCACTACGACAACCGCTTCTGGCTGAAGCACCTGCCGCAGCGCTATGCAGAGCTGCACGGCGTGAGCCGGGCGATGGCACAGCTGGAACTCGAACCGCTGTTCGAGCGCAACGCCGGTACCTTGAACTGGTATTGCCTGGACTTCTGGAGCCGTGAGCTGCGCCTGCCGATCCGCGAGCTCAAGCGCGAGATCGCCGACCTGATCGCCTTGCGGCCCGATGCCGATACCTTTCTGGCCGCGATCGGCCAGGCAGGCAAGCGGGTGATCATGATCACCAATGCACACCGCGATTCACTCTCGCTCAAGCTCGAACGCATCGAACTGGCACCCTACTTCGACCGCATGATCAGCTCCCACGACTACGGGTTTCCCAAGGAGAGCCCGCAGTTCTGGGATGCCTTGCAGGCCGATATCGGCTTTGAACCTGCCCGCAGCCTGTTCATCGACGACACGCTGCCCATCTTGCGCAGTGCCCGGCAATTCGGCGTGGGCCACTTGCTGGCGGTGCGCCAGCCGGACAGCCAGGCGCAGCCTCGAGACACCGCAGAGTTCGCAGCTGTCGAAGACTATCGGGAATTGCTGAACGGTCTTTGAGCGCAAACCCGCGCCATGGGCGCGGGTTGCGATGACAAGCCTCTGGATGGGCCTATCGGTTACTCGGGAATACGCAGCACCTGGCCCGGATAGATCTTGTTCGGATCCGACAGCATGGGCTTGTTGGCCTCGAAGATCTTCTGGTACTTGTTGGCATCGCCGTAGACCTTCTTGGAGATGGCGCTGAGGGTATCGCCCTTCTCCACGGTCACGAAGCGCGCAGCCTGGGCTACGGGGCCGGTGACGGTGATCTGGTCGTCGACGCTGGCCACGCCTTCAATGTTGCCAGCTGCCAGAATGATCTTCTCTTTCTCTTCCTGGCTGGCCACTTCGCCCTTGAGGGTGACCTTGTCGCCTTCCACGGTGGCAGTGATGTTGGGGTTACCCAACCCGACGCTTTCAACGTGCTTCTTCAACTGCTCCTCGGCCTTGGCATTGCCGGGGGTTAGCAGATCGATCAACTTCTCGCCTGCTTCCTTCACAAAGCTGAATAGACTCATGACGCTCTCCTTGTTGATGTGAAACCGTTGGACAATGAAGTCTGGGCCAAGACTCAATCGGTCATCGCACTGCGACCTATCGACGCGGTCTATCACGGTATAGACCCTAGCAATTAGACGTCGCCGGCAGGCAAGCCTAGGCTTGTAGCCTCAGTAAGCCGGCGCCCGTCGCCGATCAAGAGCACGCCTGGATGAACAGCAAGCCACCGCTGTGTGCGGCCTCGTTACCGTTAGCCATGCCCGCCGCCAGCACTACCTATGATTACGTCCAGCTCGGCGATGGCCAGCCCGGCAGCACGCCACTGGCCGAAGAAGTGGCCCTGGCGATCGTGTACAACGGCCTGAACCAGGCCGTCATGCTCGTCAGCCCGACCGACCTGGAAGATTTTGCCGTTGGCTTCAGTGTGGGCAGCGGCATCGTTGCAAGCACTGCCGAAATCTACGACGTCAAACTGTCGGGAAGCGGCGCTTCGATGTATGCAGACCTGGAAATCTCCAGCCGTGCCTTCTGGAACCTGAAGAACCAACGCCGCCAACTGGCCGGCACCAGCGGCTGTGGCCTGTGCGGCGTCGAAGCCCTGGAGCAGGCGCTGCCGGACCTGGCCAAATTGCCGGGCGCACCGTTGCCCCCTGCCCAGTGGCTGGTCGGCCTGCGCCAGCGGATCGACGCCTTCCAGCCGCTGGGCCAGCACTGCGGCGCCGTGCATGCGGCCTTGTTCATGGACCGCAATGGCGAACTGCTGCTGGGCCGCGAAGACATTGGCCGGCACAACGCCCTCGACAAGCTCATCGGCGCACTGTTGCGTCAGGGGATCGACAGCGACGGCGGCCTGGCCGTCGTCACCAGCCGTTGCAGCCTGGAATTGATCCAGAAGGTGCTGCGTGCCGGCATCCAGACCCTGGTCAGCCTGTCGGCGCCTACGGGCCTGGCCCTGCAATGGGCACGCAGGCACAACCTCAACCTCATTCATTTGCCCAAACACAGCGCACCGCGGGTCCACAGCCCGGCGGCGGAGTCGTAACAGCCGTGACCTCGTACCAGCCTATTCCGAAAAACGCCCCAGCCTCCTCTCCTCGCTACAAGCCCTACCACGGCCCTGCCGGCGGCTGGGGTGCACTGCGCAGCGTGGCCAAAGCCTGGGTTGGCAGCGACAACCCGCTGAAGAACATCCGTGCCCTGCTCAAGACCAACCAGAACGGCGGCTTTGACTGCCCAGGTTGTGCCTGGGGCGACTCGCCTGAAAGCGGCATGGTCAAGTTTTGCGAAAACGGCGCCAAGGCGGTCAACTGGGAAGCCACCAAACGCCGCGTCGACGCTGCCTTCTTCGCCCGCTACAGCGTCACCTCGTTGCTGCAGCAAAGCGATTACTGGCTGGAGTACCAAGGCCGACTGACCGAGCCGATGGTGTACGACGCCGCCACTGATCGCTACCAGCCCATCAGCTGGGACGCCGCGTTCGCCCTCATCGGCCGAGAGCTGAACAAGCTCGCAAGCCCTGACCAGGCCGAGTTCTACACCTCCGGGCGCGCCAGCAACGAAGCGGCGTACCTCTACCAGCTCTTCGTGCGCGCCTACGGCACCAACAACTTCCCGGACTGCTCGAACATGTGCCACGAGGCCAGCGGTGTGGCGCTGGGGCAGAGCGTGGGGGTGGGCAAGGGTACCGTCACGTTCGAGGATTTCGAGCACGCCGACGCGATCTTCGTCTGGGGCCAGAACCCGGGCACCAACCACCCGCGCATGCTGGACCCGCTGCGCGATGCAGTGAAACGCGGTGCTCAGGTGGTGTGCATCAACCCGCTCAAGGAGCGCGGCCTGGAACGCTTCCAGCACCCGCAAAACCCGCTGGAGATGCTGACCAACAGCGACCGCCCCACCAATACCGCGTTCTTCCGCCCGGCCCTGGGTGGCGACATGGCCATGCTGCGCGGCATGGCCAAGTTCGCCCTGCAATGGGAGCGTGAAGCGCAGGCCAAGGGTGAGCCGGCGGTCTTCGACCACGCCTTCATCGCCGAGCACGGGCACGGCCTGGACGACTACCTGGCGGTGGTCGATGCCACGCCTTGGGCGCATATCCAGCAGCAGTCGGGCTTGGCACTCGAAGACATCGAACTGGCCGCCCGCATGTATTGCCGGAGCCAGCGCGTGATCATGTGCTGGGCCATGGGCATCACCCAGCACCGTCACTCGGTGCCGACCATCCAGGAACTGGTCAACCTGCAAATGCTGCGCGGCAATATTGGCGCGCCAGGGGCCGGGCTGTGCCCGGTTCGCGGTCACAGCAACGTGCAGGGCGACCGCACCATGGGTATCAACGAGCGTCCGCCGGCCGCCCTGCTCGACGCCATCGAAGCGCGCTTCGGCTTCCCGGTGCCGCGCAAGAACGGGCACAACACCGTCGAAGCCATCCATGCCATGCTCCAGGGGCACGCCAAGGTGTTCATCGGACTAGGCGGCAACTTCGCCCAGGCCACACCTGACACCGAACGCACGGCGCGAGCGCTGCGCAACTGCGAACTGACCGTGCACATCAGCACCAAACTCAACCGCAGCCACCTGGTTCACGGCAAGCAGGCGCTTATCCTGCCTTGCCTGGGCCGTACCGACATCGACATGCAAGCGGACGGGCCTCAAGCGGTCACCGTCGAAGACTCGTTCAGCATGGTCCACGGCTCCAACGGCCAGCTCAAGCCACTGTCCCGGCAGATGCGGTCTGAGCCCGCGGTCATCGCTGGCATCGCTGCTGCCACCCTGGGCAAACACCCTGTGGACTGGCAATGGCTGGTGGCCGACTACGACCGTATTCGAGCTCTGATCGCCGACACTATTGCAGGCTTCTCTGATTTCAATCAGCGCATGCGGCAGCCTGGGGGATTCTACCTGGGCAATAGCGCCGGCCGGCGCGAGTGGGCCACGGCCAATGGCCGCGCCAACTTCAAGGCCAACCTGCTGCCAGATTCGTTGCTTGACGAGCGCGTGCGTGCCAGCGGCCAGGTGCCGGACTTGGTATTGCAATCGATGCGCTCGCACGATCAGTACAACACCACCATCTATGGCCTGGACGACCGTTACCGAGGCGTACGCGGCCAGCGCGACGTGTTGTTCGCCAACGAAGCCGACATCGTTCGGCTGGGCTTCAAGCCTGGCCAGAAGGTCGACATCGTTTCACTGTGGGGGGATGAGCATGTTCGCCGAGTGCGCGGCTTTACCCTGCTGGCGTTCGACATACCTGCCGGGCAGGCAGCGGCCTATTATCCAGAAGTGAACCCGCTGGTACCGCTGGAGAGCATTGGCGAGGGTAGCCACACGCCAACGTCCAAGTTCATTGCCATCAGGCTGGAACGCGCCGAGGACGACGGACGAATTCTCTGAATGAAAAAGCCCTGGTCCAATGCAGGATCAGGGCTCTGTCACAAGAGCATAAGACCGCAGGAAAAAGATAAAGTTTCACTTACAAATCAATGAGTTGACGAATTGTGTACAACCCGTGCAATTCGTCGGATATTCATTGCCACTGGATGCAGATAGAAGCACATTCGCCTCGTCATCCCTCTGAGGCTCTCTTGAATGAAGAAGTACTCCTCGATTCTGTTGTTGTCTTTTGGCTTGCTCAGCGGCGTTGCCATGGCAGGCAGCTCCACCGAGGCCGGCATTGGCGGCGCATTGGGTGGGGTACTGGGCTCAGTCGTAGGCCAGTCCATTGGTGGTAGCACTGGCGGCGCCATTGGCGCAGGCCTGGGCGGCGCCGCCGGCAGTGCGGTCGGCGCCGACAAGCGTCAGCGCGGCGAAGCGGCCATCGGCGGTGCGCTCGGCGCAGCAGGTGGCAACGTAGTAGGCCGTAGCGTTGGTGGCACCACCGGCAGCTACATTGGTGCAGCCGCTGGCGGTGGCGCAGGCGGTGCCCTGGGCAACTACATGGGCAACAAGGCCGATCAGGATGATCGCCGCGACCATCGCCGCTACCGCCGCGACTACGACGACCGTCGTCACTGGGACCGTGGTCACCATTATGGCCACCGCAAGCACGGCCGCCATCGCCACCCTTGATGAGTCAGGGTAGCCGCTGCGCACAGAACCCCGCCTTGATGGCGGGGTTTTTATTGAGCCCGCTCTGCAAGCGCCGCTAACCTCGCCGCCAATTGCGCCGGTAGCGTTACCGGCTGGCCACTGGCTCGGTCAATGAATACCTGCACCACCGTCCCCGCCGCACAAGCCTGGGCCTCACCAGGGCGATAGAGCGCCAGCCGGTACTCCACGGTGCTCCCAGCCAGACGCGTCACCCCCAGCGCCACCTCCAGTACGTCCGGAAAGCCCGGCAGGGCATAGAAGTCTGCCGCCGAGCTGACCACGAACGCCGCCAGTTCGCCGTCGCGCAGGTCCAGTTCCGCGTGTTCAATCAGAAAAGACTGGATGGCCGTTTCAAAGTACGCATGCACGGTCGAGCCGGCGATATGGCCGTTGGCGTCGTTGTCTTGCGCGCGGGTCAGGATCGGATGTACGTGGGAAAAGGCAGTGCGCTGGGGAGGCTGGATCATCGGACGGGCTCGCGGCTTCACATTGGGTGTACACAGTGAACCAGAAAATGAGCCGCTTGATCGAATTAACCCTTTTGAAGCCCCCAGCAAAAAGCCGCCCCGAAGGACTAATGCTGTTCACTTAAGATCGTTGGGGCCGTTTCACGGCCCATCGCGGCACAAGGCCGCTCCCACCCTGACTGCGTGGCGCTTGAGTTAAGGGCTCACAGGACAGTGTGGGAGCGGCCTTGTGCCGCGACGGGTCGCGAAGCGGCCCCAAGTGAACAGCATTAGCCCCGAAGGGCGGCTCTTTTACTACAACCTGCTTCAGCTTACAGCTGAGGACCCGCAGCCTTGATGGCGTCGGATACATCGAACTTCTTGAAGTTTTCGATGAACAGGTTGGCCAGGCCTTTGGCGGCTTCGTCGTAGGCAGCCTTGTCAGCCCAGTTGGTGCGCGGGTTGAGCAGGTCAGTCTCGACGCCTGGTACCGACTTCGGCACGTCCAGGTTGATGATGTCCAGGTGCTCGGTTTCAGCACCGACCAACGCGCCGCCCTGGATGGCAGCGATCACGGCACGGGTGGTCGGAATGCTGAAGCGCTTGCCCACACCGTAGCCACCGCCCGTCCAGCCGGTGTTGACCAGGTAGACCTTGGAGTTGAAGCCGTTGATGCGCTTGATCAGCAGCTCGGCGTACTCACCAGCAGGGCGCGGGAAGAACGGCGCGCCGAAGCAGGTGGAGAAGGTCGACTTGATGCCGCCGCCCGAGCCCATTTCGGTGGAACCGACCAGCGCGGTGTAGCCGGACAGGAAGTGGTAGGCCGCCTGCTCGTTGTTCAGGATCGATACGGGCGGCAGTACGCCAGTCAGGTCGCAGGTCAGGAAGATGACCGCGTTCGGCTCGCCACCCAGGTTAGCCTCGGAGCGCTTGGCCACGTGTTCCAGCGGGTAGGCGGCGCGGCTGTTCTGGGTCAGGCTGACGTCGCTGTAATCGGCGTGCTTGTTGGCATCGAGCACGACGTTTTCCAGGACGGCGCCATGCTTGATGGCTTTCCAGATGACCGGCTCGTTCTTCTCGGACAGGTCGATGCACTTGGCGTAGCAGCCACCTTCCATGTTGAAGACGACACCTTCACCCCAACCGTGCTCGTCGTCACCGATCAGGTAACGGCTCTCGTCGGCCGACAGCGTGGTCTTGCCGGTGCCGGACAAACCGAAGAACAAGGTGACATCACCCTCTTCGCCGATGTTGGCCGCGCAGTGCATTGGCAGTACGTCGGCAGCCGGCAGCAGGAAGTTCTGTACCGAGAACATGGCTTTCTTCATTTCGCCAGCGTAACGCATGCCAGCGATCAGCACTTTCTTCTGGGCGAAGTTGATGATCACGCAACCATCGGAGTTGGTGCCATCACGCTCAGGCTCGCAGACGAAGTTGGCGACGTTGAGGATCTGCCACTCGCCACGGCCAGCCGGGTTGAACTGCTCCGGGTTGATGAATAGGCAACGCCCGAACAGGTTCTGCCAGGCTGTCTGGGTCGTCATCTTGACCGGCAGGTAGTGCTCGGCCGCCGCCCCTACGTGGACGTAGGAAACGAAGTGATCCTGGGCGTTGTTGAACGCCTCGACGCGGTCCCACAGGGCATCGAACTTGTCGGCCGGGAACTTGCGATTGATCGGGCCCCAGGCGATGGCGTCCTGGGTGGAAGGTTCTTCGACGATGAAACGGTCAGCCGGGGAACGGCCGGTACGGTGGCCGGTCTCCACGACCAGTGCACCCGTGTCGGCTAGTACACCTTCACCGCGTTGCAGCGCTTCTTTTACCAGCTCATCGACGCTCAGGTCGGTGTACACGGTGTTGTTGGCTTGCGTCATGAGATACCCCATCCGGCCCGAGGCCGAGTGCTCCAAACGTTTTGTAGTCGTTTCAGAAAAACTACTACAGCGAAAAAAGTGGCCGGATTATGCCAGAAAC
The DNA here is from genome assembly GCF_007680745.1 of Pseudomonas sp. DE0010. NCBI lineage: Bacteria > Pseudomonadati > Pseudomonadota > Gammaproteobacteria > Pseudomonadales > Pseudomonadaceae > Pseudomonas > Pseudomonas sp. DE0010. Next base: position 92,031 of record NZ_VEJQ01000015.1, on the reverse strand, counting down.
GCCCAAAAAAAGTAGGCCCCTCCTGTCAGAACCGAGCTTTTGCGCAATTCGACAGGAGAATCTCCTGTAGTGAAACGTTTCAGTGAAGAGTTTCTGAGGCTGAGTCCGTGCCGCCGCCCGCAAAGAGCTGTGCGACATCGCTGGCATCGAAGAAATACCGCTCATTGCAGAACTGGCAGTCGATCTCCACAGTACCCCCGCATTCCTCTACCAACGCCTTGGCATCGGCTTCACCCAGGCTTACCAGCGCATTGCCGGAACGCTCGCGCGAGCAGCTGCAGTTGAAGCGCAGGGGCTGGACGTCGAACAGGCGCACGGCATCTTCGTGGTACAGGCGGTGCAGCAGGGTTTCGTTGGCTTCGGCCCACTCTTGCGGCTTGAGGGTCTTGGCCAGGGCCACTACATGCTGCCAGCTATCTTCACGTTCCTCGTCGTCGGGCTGACGGTCGCGCGGCAGTTGCTGCAGCAGCAGGCCACGGGCCTTGCCCCCCTCGGCGTGCAGCCAGAACCGAGTGTTCAGCTGCTGGGATTGCACGAAGTAGTTGGTGAAGCATTCCGAGAGGTCGGCACCGTCGAGCTCGACAGTGCCCTGGTAGCGCTGGCCCCTGACCGGATCGATGGTCAGCGTCAGGTGCCCACCTGGCATCAGCTCGGACAGGGTGGCATCGGCTGCAATCTGGTCGGCCTCGTAGCGGGCCATGCCGCGGATGTCTCGGTCCCCGGAGCACTCGACCATCAGCAATGGAATAGGCCCTGCCGAGCGCGCCTGCAGGATCAGCAGGCCGTCGAACTTGAGGGCACCGACCAGCAGCGCGGTGGCGGCCATCAGCTCGCCGAGCAAGGTCTTGACCGGCGCCGGGTACTCGTGACGCGCCAACACCGCGGCGTAGCTGTCATCGAGAGACACCCACTCGCCGCGCACATCGCGCTCGTCGAAGATGAAACGTTGGGTGAAATCTGTATCTGGCAAATCGCTCATGGTTGTCTGGCTATCTGAAAATAATGACAAGATAATTGCCGGGATTTGCAATCCCGTCGTCGAGCGTTTCGGGCGCTCATTCCCGTTAGGAGATCGAGGTATCTTATGGACAATCGACCACTGTTCCAAGCGAGGTGGTCCTGGGGGCCATTGGTAGCCTGTACGCTACTGCCCATCGCACTACTGTGTTTCTGGTTATGGCCTGTTGGCCAGATGCTGTGCCTGGCATTCGACGAATGGCTGTTCCACAGCCTCAACGCACCGCTGGCTGAAAGCACCGCCTGGCGCTACATCTGGACCGTCGGCAGCCTGCGCCCGTTCGACATCGTCGTCGGCCTGATCCTGCTGGCCACGCTGATCCGGGGTGACTGGGTATTCAAGGCCGCCCAGGTTCGCCAGGCATTTTTCGGCTTTCTGGTCACGCTACTGCTCTTAGTGGTGATTCGAGCACTGTTTTCCAAGTGGGTCGACGCTGCCGGTTGGCAACACAACAGCCCGTCGATGATGCTCGATGGCGCCGTGCACCTGAGTGACTACTACCCACACCTGGAGGCAACCTGGGAGCTCAAGGACCGTTCCAGCAAGAGCTTCCCGGGCGATCATGCTTCGGTACTGCTCATCTGGGCGCTGTTCATGAGCGTCTTCAGTCGCCGCGTCGGGCAGTACCTGGTGATCTGGGGGCTGGCGGTGCTGTTCATGCTGCCACGCCTGGTCGCTGGCGCACACTGGGGGCAGGATGATTACATCGGCGGCCTGTTGATGGCGGTGCTGGCTCTGGGCTGGAGCCTGTACACGCCCCTGGCGGCCAGAAGCAGTGCTGCGCTGGTGCGCTGGACCGCCCCGCTGTTCAGGCTGCTGGGCAGGTTGCCGTTGGTCGGTCGGATGGCCGTGCTGCGCTAAGCCTGGGCCGCCTGGCGGCCCCGGCTACTCGAAGCTTCCGTGCAATTGATGTATCTGGCGGCGCTGCTTCTTGGTCGGCCGCCCATCGGTGGTGACACCGGTGGCACCGGCCTTGCGCAGCGCCGCAGCCTGCTCGCGCCGGCGCACGCTTTCTTCGGTTTCTTCATACAGGGCCTGCGCTTGCGGTGCACCGCGGCGCACCGCCGACAGCGCTTTCACCACCACCGTGCGCTCGTCGAAGCCCGTACGCAGGACGAATTCATCGCCCACCCGCGGCTCCTTGCCCGGTTTGCATCGCTCGCCACGGCAATGCACCTTGCCACTTTCGATGGCCGCCTTGGCCAGCGCACGCGTCTTGTAGAAACGCGCCGCCCACAGCCATTTGTCCAGGCGAACCTTGTCGTCATCTTCGACTTTCTGTGCCATCCCGATACCTCGAATTCCGTGATTGGGGGAACTGTACTACCGTAAGCATCGGATGCAAAAATTCCCCGCCATGCTTACAGTTCACTCTCTCATCCGCTGGGTGCGTTTCGTGAAGACATTTGATCATCTGACTGTAATTGGCCTGCGGGAATGGGTAGCCTTGCCCGAGCTGGGCGTGGCAGGGCTACGCGCCAAGATCGACACCGGCGCCAGCACCTCCAGCCTGCATGCCACCGAGATAGAACCTTTCGAACGCAATGGCCAGCCGTGGGTCCGATTCACTGCGCACCTGGGTTCGATCGTGCAATTGCGTCACCGCCGCTGCGAGGCGCCGCTGGTGAGCATGAAAACCATTCGAAGCTCCAATGGCCACGCCCAAACCCGTTATGTCATTCGCACCACGCTCGCGTTGGGTGACAGGGTATGGGCCGTCGAATTTACCCTGGCTTGCCGCAAGAGCATGCGTTACCGCCTGTTGCTGGGTTCCAAGGCCCTGATTCACGGCCAGTTGGTCGTCAATCCGGGCCTGAAGTACGTACAAGACAAACCTGCCTTTCCGGCCACCCACACTACCTTGACAGGTGCTGCATGAAGATCGCTGTGCTTTCGCGTAATCCGCGTCTGTATTCCACCCGCCGCCTGGTCGAAGCCGGTACCCAGCGTGGTCACGAGATGGTGGTGATCGATACCCTGCGGGCCTACATGAACATCGCCAGCCACAAGCCGCAGATTCACTACCGCGGCAAGCCACTGGAAGGGTTCGATGCAGTCATCCCGCGCATTGGTGCCTCTGTCACTTTCTATGGCTGCGCTGTGCTGCGCCAGTTCGAAATGATGGGGGTGTACCCGCTCAACGAGTCGGTCGCCATCGCACGTTCGCGCGACAAGCTGCGCTCGTTGCAATTGCTGTCGCGCCGCGGCATTGGCTTGCCGGTAACCGGCTTCGCCCATTCGCCCGATGACATTCCGGACCTGATCCAGATGGTCCACGGCGCCCCGCTGGTGATCAAGGTCCTCGAGGGCACCCAAGGCATTGGCGTGGTGCTGTGCGAAACCACCAAGGCAGCCGAATCTGTGATCGAAGCCTTCATGGGGCTCAAGCAGAACATCATGGTCCAGGAGTACATCAAGGAAGCCGGTGGCGCTGATATCCGCTGCTTCGTGGTGGGTGACAAGGTGATCGCGTCGATGAAACGCCAGGCCAAACCCGGCGAGTTTCGCTCCAACCTGCACCGTGGCGGGGTTGCCAGCCTGATCAAGATCACTCCGGAAGAGCGCATGACGGCCATTCGCGCAGCCAAGGTGATGGGCTTGAGTGTGGCCGGCGTCGACATTCTGCGCTCCAACCACGGCCCACTGGTGATGGAGGTCAACTCGTCACCAGGGCTGGAGGGCATCGAGGTAACTACCGGCAAGGACGTAGCCGGCATGATCTTCGAACATTTGGAGAAAAACGGCGGGCCCAACCAGACCCGAACCAAGGGCAAGGGCTGATCGCCCCGCTGGCCGCCTGCCGTGCCAGCCTGCTTCCTCGGTGGCTGATCGGCCCCTTGGAAGCGCGCCAGGTCAGACTTGCGATCAGACAGCGTTGCGCGGCAACAGCAGCCCCAAGGGTAACCGTACCCGCGCTTCGATACCGCCCCCGGAACGATTGCGCAGCTCGACGTTGCCGCCATGCTGGGCGGCGATTCGCTTGACGATGGCCAGGCCCAGCCCGGTGCCTTTGCCGCCTCGAGCACGGTCACCCCGAATGAACGGGTTGAAGATGGTCTCGAGCTCGGATTCGTCGATCCCTGCCCCTCGGTCAAGCACGCTCAGCACCACATACGGGGCGCTTTCGTCCCCCGAGACATAGGCTGCAACCTCGACGCCCTTGCCCGCATGGTGCAGGGCATTGCCAATCAGGTTGCCCAGCATGCGCTTGAGCGATACCCGGCGCAGTGGAAACGGCGGTATGGGCTCCAGGCACAAGCGAACACGTTCCTCGGGCTGGTTGTAGGGTGCGACCACTTCACGCACCAACGCGCCAAGATCGACTTCTTCAAGGGGCTCGTCCCGCCCGTCGCGAATGAACGCCAGGAACTGATCGAGAATGGCGTCCATGTCTTCGATATCGCGCACCATGTCGTCGCTCAGCTCACTGTCGCTGCCGAGCAAGGACAGTGAAAGCCTCAGCCGGGTCAGCGGGGTACGCAAGTCGTGGGACACGCCAGCCAGCATCAACTCGCGCTCGCGCCCGGCTTGCTCGACATCCTCGGCCATCTGGTTGAAAGCTTTGTACACCTCGGTCATTTCGCTGGGCGTGTCGCTGATCGGCAGGCGCACACTGCGCCCCTGGCCAAGCTGGCGCGCGGCGAACACCAGGCGTTTGAGCGGCTGGTTCAACTGACGCACGAATATCCAGGCTGAGGCAGTGGACAGCAAGCCAATGGCCAGGAACCAGCCCAGCACGTTCCAGATTTTCTGCCCGCGCAACGGGTGCGGGTACAACGGCACTTTCAGCCAGCCCGGACCCAGGCTAGGCGCGTTGACCCACAAGGCAGGCGGTGCATGGATGCGCAGCCGTACCTCGGTGTCCTCGCCAAGCTCGGCCTGCATCTGCCGTTGGTAGATTTCGCTGTAGGGCCAGTGCTGCTCGCCCTCCGGTACGCCAGCACCGGTTACCCGGATCAGGCCTGCCGCCTCGGCGATCTGGTCACGGTTCTCTTCATCGGCCGCCCAATAGGCGCGCAAGGTCAATGCCACGCCGTGGCTGTACTGCCGATCGACCAAAACGTCCTCGTTCATCAGCAGGTAGACCAGGGTCAACGCCTTGGAGAACAGAACGACGATCAGCACCAGCCACAAGGTGCGCGCGAAGAAACTCTGCGGAAACCACAGCGGCGTCTTCATCTAGACAGCAGCGTCATTTGCCGGCGTTTCCATCCGGTACGAACACATAGCCCACACCCCATACCGTCTGGATGTAGCGCGGTTTGGACGGGTCTGGCTCGATCATGCGGCGCAGGCGCGAGATCTGTACGTCGATGGAGCGCTCCAGCGCGTCCCATTCACGCCCGCGTGCCAGGTTCATGAGTTTGTCGCGGGTCAACGGTTCGCGGGCATGCATCACCAGGGCCTTGAGCACGGCGAATTCGCCCGTGGTGAGCATGTGCACTTCGTCGCCACGCTTGAGTTCGCGGGTGGCCAGGGACAGCTCGTAGTCGCCGAAGGTGACCGACTCGTCCTCGCTGCCCGGCGCACCGGGTACCGAAGGCGCCTGGCGGCGCAGCACGGCCTTGACCCGGGCCATCAGCTCGTCGGGGTTGAACGGCTTGCCGAGGTAGTCGTCGGCGCCCAGTTCCAGGCCCTTGATGCGGCTGAGCTCGTCACCCTTGGCCGTGAGCATGATGATGGGGATCTGGTTGTTCTGTTGGCGCAGGCGCTTGCAGGCGGACAAGCCGTCTTCGCCCGGCAGCATCAGGTCGAGCACCACCAGGTTGAACACTTCACGCTGGAGCAGGCGGTCCATCTGCTCGGTGTTGGGGACCGCGCGGGCACGATAACCCTTGCTGGTGAAGAAACGTTCAAGCAGGCTGCTGAGCCCTGGATCGTCATCGACGATCAGAATTTTTTCACCTTCAGCGGTAGTTGGCGTGCCGGTCATGAATTACTCCTCTGGTATCGCTGCGCATTATGGCGTAGCCGCTGCAACGCGTGCCGTGAGCATTGTTAGCAGATTTTTCCCGGGACGCCACTTCCAACTGGCGCCAGGCCATCACCGCAAGCCGTTTGCGATGGGTATAATGCGCCGCTTTCATCCAGCGCCGCCGGGCGAAAGGCCCACCGGCGACTCCGTATTCAAGAACGTCAGGTGGTTTACATGGACAGCATCAACAGCCGTATCGCCGAGGAACTGGGCGTACGCTCACAACAGGTCGAGGCGGCCGTGGGCCTGTTGGACGAAGGCTCTACCGTGCCTTTCATCGCCCGTTACCGCAAAGAGGTGACCGGCAGCCTGGACGACACCCAGCTGCGCCACCTGGAAGAGCGCCTGCGCTACTTGCGCGAGCTCGACGAGCGCCGCATCAGCATCCTTGCCAGCATCGAGGAGCAAGGCAAGCTGACGCCGGAACTGGCGCGCGAGATCAAGCTGGCCGACACCAAGACGCGCCTCGAAGACCTCTACCTGCCCTACAAGCAAAAGCGCCGCACCAAGGGCCAGATCGCCCTGGAAGCTGGCCTGGGCGAGCTGGCCGACAGCCTGTTCGCCGACCCGTCCCTGGCCCCGGAAAGCGAAGCGGCGCGCTTTGTCAGCGCCGACAAGGGCGTGGCAGACGTCAAGGCTGCGCTGGAAGGAGCCAAGTACATCCTCATGGAGCGTTTCGCCGAAGATGCAGCCCTGCTCGACAAACTGCGCAGCTTCCTCAAGCAGGAGGCGGTGCTCAGCGCGCGCGTGGTGCCCGGCAAGGAAGAAGAAGGCGCCAAGTTCCGCGACTACTTCGCCCATGACGAGCTGCTGCGCAGCGCGCCGTCGCACCGCGCGCTGGCGATCTTCCGCGGGCGCAACGAAGGCGTGCTCAACGCCTCGCTGAAAGTGGGCGAAGAGCTGCCGGGTACCCTGCACCCGTGCGAATTGATGATCGGTGAGCACGTCGGCATCGAGAACCGCGGCCGCGCGGCCGATAAATGGCTGGGCGAAGTGGTGCGCTGGACCTGGAAGGTCAAGCTCTACACCCACCTGGAGACCGACCTGTTCGGGGAACTGCGCGACAATGCCGAGGGTGAGGCAATCAACGTCTTCGCCCACAACCTGCATGACCTGCTGCTGGCAGCGCCTGCTGGCCCGCGCGCCACACTGGGCTTCGACCCTGGCCTGCGCACAGGCTGCAAGATCGCCGTGGTCGATGCCACTGGCAAGCTGCTCGACTACACCACCGTGTATCCCCATGCCCCCAGAAACGAATGGGACCGCACGCTTTCGGTGATGGCTGCGCTGTGCGCCAAGCATTCGGTCGAGCTCATCGCCATCGGCAATGGCACCGCCAGCCGCGAGAGCGACAAGCTGGTGGCTGACCTGGTCAAGCAGTACCCTGCCCTGAAGATCACCAAGGTCATGGTCTCCGAAGCCGGCGCCTCGGTGTACTCGGCATCGGAGCTGGCGGCCCGGGAATTTCCCGACCTGGATGTATCGATCCGTGGCGCGGTCTCGATTGCACGTCGCCTGCAGGATCCACTGGCCGAGCTGGTCAAGATCGATCCCAAGTCCATCGGCGTGGGCCAGTACCAGCACGACGTGTCGCAAGTGAAGCTGGCACGCGGCCTCGACGCCGTCGTCGAGGATTGCGTGAACGCCGTCGGCGTGGACGTGAACACCGCGTCGGTCGCCCTGCTCACGCGTATTTCGGGGTTGAACACCACCCTGGCACAGAACATCGTGGCCCACCGTGATGCCAACGGCCCGTTCGCCACCCGTGCGGCCTTGAAGAAGGTCAGCCGGCTGGGTGAGAAGACCTTCGAGCAGGCCGCAGGCTTCCTGCGCGTGATGAACGGCGACAACCCGCTGGACGCCTCTGCCGTGCACCCCGAAGCCTACCCGCTGGTGCAGCGCATTGCTGCCAATACCGACCGAGACATCCGCTCGCTGATCGGGGACAGCAGTTTCCTCAAGCGCCTGGACCCGAAGAAGTTCACCGACGAAACCTTCGGCCTGCCCACGGTGACCGACATCCTGCAGGAACTGGACAAGCCTGGCCGCGACCCGCGCCCGGAGTTCAAGACGGCCACCTTCCAGGACGGGGTCGAGGACCTCAAGGACCTAGAGCCTGGGATGATCCTGGAAGGCGTGGTGACCAACGTCACCAATTTCGGCGCGTTCGTGGATATCGGCGTGCATCAGGATGGGCTGGTGCACATCTCGGCGCTGTCGGAAAAGTTCGTCAAGGACCCACGCGAAGCGGTCAAGGCTGGCGATGTGGTCAAGGTCAAGGTCATGGAAGTGGACATCCCGCGCAAGCGTGTTGGCCTATCCATGCGCATGAGCGACACGCCGGGCGAAAAGGTCGAAGGCAACCGGGGTGGCGGACGTGGCCAGGGGGGTGGCCGTCAGCAACCGGCGCCCCGTCAGCGCGAGACCGCCACTGCAGCGCCGGCCAACAACGCCATGGCTGCCTTGTTCGCCAACGCCAAGCAGTTGAAGAAGAAGTGATGGACGTGGCGCCGGAGTACGTACAAAGCGCCTTCAGCCAACTGCTGGGCTGCAGCCTGCAACGCCTGGAAGCGGGCGTTGCCGAGGTTAGCCTGGCGGTGGCGCCGCACCTGCGCAACCGTGGCCAGAAGCTTCATGGCGGGGCGATCTTCAGCCTGGTGGACATCGCCATGGGGCTGGCCTGCTCGTCCAGCCACGGCTTCGACCAGCAGAGCGTCACCCTCGAATGCAAGATCAACTACCTGCGCGCCGTCAGCGATGGCGAGGTGCTGTGCACCGCTCGGGTGTTGCACGCAGGAAAGCGCACGCTGGTGGTCGACGCTGACGTAGTCCAGGGCGACAAGCTGGTGGCCAAGGCGCAAGGAACCTTCGTCGCTCTCTAGCTCACAAAGCACTATCTGCGGTAACTTCGGCAGTGCGCGCGCACTGCTGGGGCCGCGGTAAACCAGGCGACAACGCCCGTTCCCTTCCCCCTACCCTTGTAGACCGTCCTCTCTACCCCCATATTGGGGCGACTGACGCGTGAAGGAATACATCTTGAGCACACTCCTCAACCGCCGCCTGAGCTTGCTCGGCGCCAATCTCCCCTTGCTCAAGCAGTGTCTGCACGGCATTGAGCGCGAATGCCTGCGCGTGACAGACAGTGGCCGTCTGGCCCAGACACCGCACCCTGAAGCACTGGGCGCGGCGCTGACCAACGAACAGATCACTACCGATTATTCCGAATCACTGCTTGAATTCATCACCCCCGCGCTGCCTGACGCCGCTGCGGTGCTGGAAAACCTCGAGCAGATTCACAGGTTCGTCTATACCAAGCTGAGCGATGAGTACCTGTGGAGCCCGTCGATGCCGTGTTCGCTGCCGGCTGAAGAAGATATCCCCATCGCCGAGTACGGCACCTCCAACATCGGCAAGCTCAAGCATGTCTATCGCAAGGGCCTGGCCCTGCGCTACGGCCGCACCATGCAGTGCATCGCCGGCATCCATTACAACTTCTCGCTGCCCGAGGCCCTGTGGCCACTGCTGCGCGAAGCCGAAGGCAGCACTGAGAACGAACGGGATTACCAATCGGCCGCCTACATTGCCTTGATCCGCAATTTCCGTCGCTACAGCTGGCTGCTCATGTACCTGTTCGGCGCCTCGCCCGCCTTGGACAAGGGCTTTCTGCGGGGTCGCGCCCATCAGCTCGAAGAGCTCGATGGCGAAACCCTCTACCTGCCCTACGCCACCAGCCTGCGCATGAGCGACCTGGGCTACCAGAGCAATGCCCAGGCGGGCCTGACGCCCTGCTACAACAACCTGGCCAGCTATACCGACAGCCTGCGCAAGGCGGTAGGCACGCCGTACCCACCCTATGTGGAGGTCGGCACCCATGTCGATGGCGAGTGGGTACAGCTGAACACCAACATTCTGCAAATCGAGAACGAGTACTACTCCAACATCCGTCCCAAGCGGGTGACCTACTCAGGCGAGCGCCCAATCCAGGCGCTTACCTCGCGCGGTGTGCAGTACGTGGAGGTGCGCTGCCTGGACATCAACCCGCTCCTGCCGGTGGGCATCGACCTCACCGAGGCACGCTTTCTCGATGCGTTTCTGCTGTTCTGCGCGCTGGACGACAGCCCGCAGCTCAACAACAACGAATGCGGCCAGTGCACCAGCAATTTCCTGAGCGTGGTCAAAGAAGGCCGGCGTCCAGGCCTGAAGTTGCAGCGTGATGGGCAGCCTGTACCTCTCAAAGACTGGGCCAGCGAGTTGATTGCTCAGATCGGTCAATTGGCCAACCTGCTCGACCAGGCCCAGGGCGGGGATGATCACGTCCAGGCCCTGCAAGCCCAGCAGGCGAAAGTCGACGACCCTGAGCTGACCCCATCGGCCCAGGTGTTGGCGCGCATGACCGAGCATGACGAGAGTTTCATCGCGTTCTCGCTGCGGCAAAGTCGTCTGCACGCCCAGACACTGCGCGAGCAGCCCCTGAGCCCCGACCAGCAGCAGGCCTTCGAAACACAGGCACGCGAGTCCCTGGCCAAGCAATCCCAGATGGAACAGGAAGAAGTGGGCGAGTTCGATACCTTCGTGGGCGCCTACCAGGCCAGTATCCTGGCAATCAGCAACTGATGACCCGCAACACCTCAGCGCGCAAGCCACGCGCCAGCAGCCAGGCCCGGATCGAAGCGATCCTGGCAGCTGCCCGCGAGCTCCTGGCAGAGGGCGGGGTGGCTGGCCTGTCGATCTACAGCGTGGCCGAGCGCGCGCAAATCCCGCCGTCGTCGGTCTACCACTTCTTCGCCAGCGTGCCTGCGCTGCTCGAAGCGCTGACTGCCGATGTGCACAGGGTTTTCCGCGAGGCGCTTGGCGCGCCGATCGACAGCAGCACGCTCACCCGCTGGCATGAGCTGTCGCGGTTGATCGAGCAACGCATGCTGGATATCTACAACGGGGATGCCGCTGCGCGGCAGTTGATCCTGGCGCAGCATGGGCTCAGCGAGGTCATGCAGGCCGACCGGCAGCACGACATGGAGCTCGGCGCCCTGATGCACAGGTTGTTCGACCAGCACTTTCATTTGCCGGTGATGCCTGCGGATGTGGATGTGTTCGCCTTGGCCATGGAATTGAGCGATCGGGTGTATGCCCGGTCGATGCAATTGCACGAGACCATCACCCCGCGCATGGCCGAAGAAGGCAAGCGGGTGTTCGAAGCCTACCTGGGCTTGTACCTGCCACCTTTTCTGGTCAAGCGCTCGCACTGAGGGGCCGCAAGGCGGCCCCGTGCTCGATCACAGCTTGGCGATGGACACCTCGGTGGACTTCACGAAGGCGATCACCTCGCTGCCCACTTGCAGTTCCAGTTCCCGTACGGAGCGGGTCGTGATGACCGATGTAACGATACCCGAGGCGGTCTGGACGTCAATCTCCGACAGCACCGGGCCTTCGAGGATTTCCTTGACGGTGCCTTTGAACTGATTACGGACGTTGATGGCTTTGATGGTCATTGGCGTGTTTCCTTTTCGATGGCTTCTGGGGGTTCAGTGCGCCCAACGCAACTGCGTGGGCAGGGGGGCAACAGGCTCCGGCTCGGGCGCAGCGCCCGGCGCAGAAAGGACTCGGTTGAGCACTTGGCTTTCAAGCGCGGCCAGGCGGTGCGAGGCGCGCGGTCGTGGCCGTGACAGGTCGATCGTCAGGTCGAGCCCGACTTCGCCGTCTTCGATCAGGATCACACGATCAGCCACCGCAACCGCTTCGCTGACGTCATGGGTGACCAGCAGCACGGTGAAACCATGCTGGCCCCACAGGCGCTCGATCAGTTGCTGCATTTCGATGCGCGTCAGTGCATCCAGCGCACCTAGCGGTTCGTCCAGCAGCAGCAGACGCGGTTGATGAATCAATGCGCGGGCAAGCGCAACGCGCTGCTTCTGCCCGCCCGAGAGGCCCGCGGGCCATTCGTTGGCGCGGTCGGCCAGGCCCACTGCCTCCAGCGCTTCCAGCGCCCTGGCACGCCAATCGCCGGACAGGCCAAGCCCCACATTGTCGATGACCTTTTTCCACGGCAGCAGCCGCGAGTCCTGGAACATCAGGCGGGTTTCCTCCCGCGCCTCGTCCAGCGGTGCAGCACCTGCCAGCAGTTGCCCTGCCGTCGGTTGGTCGAGCCCGGCCAGCAGGCGCAGCAAGGTACTTTTGCCGCAGCCGCTACGGCCGACGATGGCGACGAACTGGCCGGCCGGGACATGCAGGTCGATGCCTTTTAGCACCTCGCGCGAGCCGAAGGCCTTACGCAGGCCCTTGGCGGCCAATGGGGTACCACGCAGCAGATGTGGCGGATTGTCCTTGAGCACGGTCATGCGCCCTCCTTCCTGGCAACTTGATAAGCCGGATGCCAACGCAGCCACACACGTTCCAGGCCACGGGCAGCCAGGTCGGCGAGCTTGCCAAGCACGGCGTACAGCACGATGGCCAGCACCACCACATCGGTCTGCAGGAACTCCCGGGCGTTCATCGCCAGGTAGCCAATGCCGGCGTTGGCCGAAATGGTTTCGGCGACGATCAAGGTCAGCCACATGAAGCCCAGCGCGAAGCGCACGCCCACCAGTATCGAAGGCAAGGCACCGGGCAGGATCACCTGGCGAAACAGGCTGAACCCCGAAAGCCCATAGCTGCGTGCCATTTCCACCAGGGCCGGGTCGACATTGCGGATGCCGTGGTAGGTATTCAGGTAGATAGGGAAGAGCGTGCCCAGCGCGACCAGAAAGATCTTCGCCGACTCGTCGATGCCGAACCACAGGATTACCAGCGGGATCAAGGCCAGATGCGGCACGTTACGGATCATCTGCACCGAACTGTCGAGCAGGCGCTCGCCCCAGGTGGACAGCCCAGTGATGAAGCCCAGCACCAGGCCGATGCTGCCACCGATCAGAAAGCCCAGCCCGGCACGCCAGCCGCTGATGGCCAGGTGCGTCCAGATTTCTCCGCTGCGTACCAGGTCGACGCCGGCTGACAGCACGGCGCTGGGCGCTGGCAGAATGCGGGTCGACAGCCAGCCCGCGCTGACCGCCAGTTGCCACGCGACTAGCAGCAGTACCGGCAGCGCCCAGGGCGCCAAGCGCTCTATCACGGTATTCGAGGTTTTCCGACTCATACAATGCCCCTCATCGCTGGGCCACGGACTTGGGCAAGATGTCGTTTGCAACCATCTCGCCAAACGGGCTCACGTAGCCGCCGCTGGTCGCAGGCTGAGGCCGTTGTACGTCCAGGTGCGGGAACAACAGTTCGGCCACCCGGTATGACTCTTCTAGGTGCGGGTAGCCAGAGAAGATGAAGGTGTCGATGCCCAGGGCGGCATATTCCTTGACCCGCGCGGCGACGGTCGGGCCATCGCCCACCAGCGCAGTGCCTGCACCTCCGCGAACCAGACCTACCCCTGCCCACAGGTTAGGGCTGACTTCAAGTTTGTCGCGGCGGCCATTGTGCAACGCGGCCATGCGCTGCTGCCCTACCGAGTCGAAACGGGCGAGCGACGCCTGGGCGCGAGCGATGGTGTCGTCGTCCAAATGGGATATCAGTTTTTCAGCCGCTTCCCATGCTTGCGCATTGGTCTCACGTACGATCACATGAAGGCGAATGCCAAACCGCACTTCGCGGCCCTGGGCAGCTGCCTTATCACGCACCTGGGCGATCTTTTCAGCCACCGCGCTGGGCGGCTCGCCCCAGGTCAGGTACAGCTCGACCTGCTCTGCAGCCAGGTCTTGGGCGGCTTCGGAGGAACCACCGAAATACAACGGTGGACGAGGCTGCTGGATAGGTGGGTACAGCAGCTTGGCGCCTTTGACCTGGATGTGTTTACCGTCGTAATCGACTTCTTCGCCTTCAAGCACCTTGCGCCAGATGCGGGTGAATTCGACAGACGCTTCGTAGCGCTCCTGATGATTGAGGTGCAGGCCGTCACCGGCCAGCTCGTCCGGATCGCCACCGGTTACCAGGTTGAACAGCGCCCGGCCATTGGACAGGCGATCGAGCGTGGCGGCCTGCCGCGCGGCGACCGTCGGCGAGATGATTCCAGGGCGCAGGGCCACCAGGAACTTCAGGCGTTCGGTAACAGGGATCAGGGACGCGGCCACCAGCCAGGAATCCTCGCAGGAACGCCCGGTGGGTATCAGCACGCCGCCGAACCCCAGGCGGTCGGCCGCCTGGGCAATCTGCTGCAGGTAGCCATGGTCCACCGCCCGGGCGCCTTGCGCGGTGCCCAGGTATTTGCCATCACCGTGCGTGGGGAGGAACCAGAAGATGTTGAGGCTCATTGGAGTTGTCTCCTAAGGGGTAGCTGAGCCGGGGAACGCCCGGCCCGGGCAGATCAATCAAGGCGCACTGGCAACCTTGGCCGGGGGTGTCCAGATCACGTCCTTGATGCGCAGCGGCTTGGGTATCAGCTTGAGCGCCTGGAAGGTGTCTGCGATTTTCTGCTGGGCCGCCACGACGTCCGACGTCAAGGGCGCTGCGCCGTAGCCTTGGCGCTTGACGGACGTCAGGGTGATGTCGGGCGCGAGCCCGAGCAGCGGGGCGACCTGGTCGGTGACTTCCTGCGGGTTGGCCTGCGACCACTCACCGACCGCACGTACCTGATCGATGACGGTATTGATGACGGCCGGGTGCTGATTCGCATAACTGCGCGTGGCCAGGTAGAACTGATGGTTGTCGACCAGGCCCTGGCCGTCACGCAGGGTGCGGGCTTGCAGCTGCTGCTCGGCGGCGGCCTGGTACGGGTCCCAGATGACCCAGGCATCGACACTGCCACGCTCGAACGCTGCGCGCGCATCGGCCGGGGGCAGATAGACCGGTTGAATATCGGTGTACTTCAGGCCTGCATCTTCGAGCGCCCGCACAAGCAGGTAATGAACGTTGGAGCCCTTGTTGAGGGCGACCTTCTTGCCCTTGAGTGCCTGCACCGACTGGATCTGCGAGTCCTTGGGCACCAGGATGGCCTCACTGTGGGGCGCGGGCGGCTCGTAGGCCACGTACAGCAAGTCGGCCCCGGCGGCCTGTGCGAATACCGGAGGCGTTTCGCCGGTCACGCCGAAGTCGACAGACCCGACGTTCAGCCCTTCAAGCAGCTGGGGACCACCGGGAAACTCGGTCCACTGCACCTGCACGCCCTGCTCGGCCAGGCGCTTTTCCAACGTACCCTTGGCCTTGAGCAGCACCAGGGTGCCGTATTTCTGATAACCGATGCGCAGGGTTTCAGCCTGTGCCTGGGTAATGGCGCCGAGGGACACAGCCGCCGCAAACAGGGCGACCAGACCACGACGCAAGAAGATTGTGCGCATGGCGCTCTCCTGTGCGATGGGGTTCGGGTTGCACCTGCTTGCCTCGTTGACGGGCGAGTAAGGTGATACAGCGGGTTTGCCGGGTCAGATGCTCCAGCGAGCACTGATCAGGCGATCATTGAGCACGCCGGGTGCAACCGGGCGCGGGCGCCTGGCCAGGGCCAGGTGGAAGGTTTCCAGCGAGTCGTGCAGTCGTTCTTCAAGGGCAGGCGCCAGTTGGGCCGGCTTACTGCCTTCGGCATAGGCGATCTGGCTGTCATCGGCAAAGATCCCTTGCAGGGTCTCCTGGGCTTTGAGAGCCGACAGTACGGGCTTGAGGGCGTAATCCACGGCCAGCATGTGGGCGATGCTGCCGCCGGTGGCGATGGGCAGCACGACCCGGTTGGCCAGTGCGCGCTCGGGCAGCAGGTCAAGCAGGGTTTTCAGCGCACCGGCGAACGACGCCTTGTACACCGGCGTGGCAACGATCAGGCCATCGGCCTGGGCCACCAACTGTTGGAAGTGCTGCACGTGTGGGCTGTCGAAGCGGGCATGCAACAGGTCTTCGGCAGGAAAGTCGCGCACCTGCAAGGTGACGACTTCAACACCACGGTGCTCGAGCCACTGCCGCGAACGTTCTAGCAGCACGCCTGAGCGTGAACGAGGACTTGGGCTACCACCGATTGATACGACCAGCATTGCTGCGCTTCCTTGGGTTACGGTGGAATGACATTAGCAGTTTTCGTATATATCTATAAATCATATTTAATTCTTTATTTATTCGATTTAGATATTTGCATGCAAATCTAAGTCAAAAAAAAGGGCCGTCGAAACGGCCCGAAAATCCCTGCTTGGCTAAGCGTTATGCAACACAGTATTTACGCTCGGTTCGGTTGAGGCGTCAGACGCAAATAGGGTTTGACCGCCGTGTAGCCTTTTGGAAATCGTTGCCGGATCTCTTCTTCGTCCTTGAGCGAAGAAACGATCACCACATCGTCACCGTCCTGCCAGTTGCCTGGCGTGGCTACCTTGTGCGAATCGGTCAGTTGCAGCGAGTCGATTACCCGCAAAATCTCGTTGAAGTTTCGCCCGGTACTGGCGGGGTAGGTAATCGTCAGGCGAACCTTCTTGTTCGGGTCGATGACGAACAGCGAGCGTACGGTCAGGGTATCGCTGGCGTTTGGGTGGATCAGGTCGTACAGATCCGACACCTTGCGGTCGGCATCGGCGAGGATCGGGAAATTGACCACGGTCTGCTGGGTTTCGTTGATGTCGTCGATCCAACGGTGATGCGAGTCCACCGGGTCGACCGACAGCGCGATGGCCTTGACCCCGCGCTTGGCAAATTCATCCTTGAGCTTGGCCGTGAGCCCCAATTCGGTGGTGCACACCGGGGTGAAGTCGGCAGGGTGCGAGAACAGCACGCCCCAGCTGTCGCCCAGCCATTGGTGAAAATGGATTTTGCCTTCGCTGGAGTCCTGTTCGAAATCCGGGGCGATATCGCCGAGTTTGAGGCTCATGGGATGCAGCTCCTGTGCTGGGGTGCCTGTGGAATGAATGTGCCTGAATTTCATCAACCTTAAAAAGAATAAATAAAGCTTTGTTAATGCTTTTTATGCATAACAAATTTCGATCACAAAAAAGCCTCGCATCAAGCGAGGCTCTTTATGTGGCTACGGCTTACAGGAAGTTGTAAGTGTAGTTCACGATGAAACGGGTCTGGTCCTGATCGGCCACCGAGCTTTCACCGCTGCCGCGGTAAACACCGTGGCGCAGGCTCGCACCCAGGCCTTTGAACGTGCCTTCCTGGATGACGTAGTCGATCCGGGCGTCACGCTCCCACTCGCTGAAGTGGCCATTGCCGCTGGCGTTCTTGCCGTCTTCACCCTTGAGGTAGGACACCGAAGCCTTCAGCCCCGGTACGCCGAGGCGCGCGAAATCGTAGGCGTATTGACCGAAGGTGGTGTTCTCACCGGCCTTGGCGAACTGGTTGATCATGCTGTCGGTGAACAGGTAGAAGCTGGCGCCGCCGGCGCCTTCGAGCGAGGAACGCGAACCGTCCTTGCGCACGCTACCCTGGTTCAACCATACGAAACCGCCGTCGTCGTTGACGCGCTGGTGACCGAGCATGAGCGAGTGACCACCCAGGGTGTAGGTGAACATCGCCGACCAGGTCTTGTTGTCGACCTCGCCAGGCGTCTTGGCAAAGCCGCCGTTGTTGTTGAAGGTGTAGCCCGAGTCACCGTTGCGGCCGTCGCTGCTGCTGTTGAAGTAGCGCAGGTCAGTCTTGAACGACTGGTCGTCGGCGATCTTGAAGACGTGGGTAGCGCCCAGGAAGTGCTGCTTGTAGAAGTCTTCCAGGTTCGAGTAGTAGTACTGCAGGGTCAGGTCTGGGGTGAGCTTGTAGTCCAGGCCGCCATAGCGGAACTTGTTGCTGTCGCGGAAGGCGCCGTTGACCGACAGGCCGGTGCGGTTGCTTGAGGCGCGGCCCATGGCGTGGGTCAGCTGACCGGCGTTGATGGTCAGGTTGTCGATTTCCTTCGACTGGATGGTGCCACCTTCGAAGGTCTGCGGCAGCAGACGGCCATCGTTGGAGACCAGGATCGGCAGGTTCGGCGCCAGGGCGCTACCGTAGTGGACTTCAGTCTTGGAGAACTTGGCCTTGGCGTTGGCGCCGAGGCGAGCCCACTGGCTTACGGCAGAGCCGTCGGAGTCGCTCGGGAAGAAGCTGCTGTTGTCAGGGTGTTTGCCACGGCCGCCGTCGAGGTGGATACCCCACAGGGCCTGGGCGTCTACACCGAAACCAACGGTGCCCTGGGTGAAACCGGACAGGTAGTCCAGTTTGAAGCCCTGGCCCGATTCACGGTTGTCGGCGCCACCGTCACGGTTGTCGCCATTGAAGTACATGGTGCGCGAGCTGACCGACAGCTTGCTGTCTTCCACGAAACCGGCAGCACCTGCTTGTTGGGCGAGAACACCCAGTGCCACGGCCATGGCCAGGCTGGACTTGTACATGCTTTGCTCCTCTACGTTCTAATTTTTGTGTATCTCAGGCGGCCGGGTCTATTGCCCCGCTCACCATGGATGGGCGATTTAGTCCTAAAGCGTGACCCTTTAGTCAATCATTTCTAAACGTTTCGCGACTTTGGTCTAAGGCGCCAACCTGGGCTACAGGATAATGACAATCCTATAAATCCAAAATGACTGTTTTGCGAATCGGTAAGACTTTTAAGGAATATGTAAGGAACCATTACTGCATTTTGTTGTAGCAAATGGGTTTCTCATAACCCCCGGCTATTTGCAATCGTTTGCTCATAACCTCATTCCAATTGGATCTATAGGGGGGCTGAGCCTAGCAGCGTAGGCTGACTTTGCCATTGCGCGTGGTCAATCATCGACCAAGGGTGCCAAATAAGCGCTAAGCTAATTCTTAAAAGTTATTTATTTTTAGTTTTTTAGATCAATTAGCCTTAGCTCATGCATCCCTTGCCCGATGAGAGCTCACCATGAACCCGCACCGCACCCTGCGAATTCTCAGTACCCTGGCGCTTGCTGGCGCCAGCTGGATAGCCCAGGCGTCAGACTTGACGGTGGCGTATCAAACAACGGTCGACCCTGCCAAGGTGGCGCAAGTCGATGGCGACTATGAGGCGGCGACCAAAGCCAGCATCGACTGGCGCAAGTTCGACAACGGTGCCGATGTAATCACCGCCGTTGCCAGTGGGGATGTGCAGATCGGCTACCTGGGCTCCAGCCCATTGGCAGCCGCCGCAACCCGCAAGCTGCCGATCGAGACGTTTCTGATCGCCACGCAGATCGGGGCTGGCGAAGCCCTGGTGGTGCGCGACGCGATCAAGACCCCGCAGGATCTGGTGGGCAAGAAAGTCGCCGTACCCTTCGTGTCGACCGGGCACTACAGCCTGCTGGCAGCGCTCAAGCACTGGAACATCGATCCTGCCAAGGTGCAGATCCTGAACCTGGCACCGCCAGCGATCATTGCGGCATGGAAACGTGGCGACATCGACGCGACCTATGTGTGGGACCCTGCGCTGGGCGTGGCGAAGGAAAGCGGCAAGGTGCTGATCACCTCGGGCGAGTTGGCCAAGGTAGGGGCCCCCACCTTCGACGCCTGGATCGTGCGCAAAGACTTTGCCTCCAAGCACCCCGACGTGGTCAGGGCTTTCGCGCAGGTCACCCTAGAGGCGTATGCAGACTACCGAAAGGATCCGCAAGCCTGGCTGGCGAACCAGGACAACGTCGCCAAGTTGGCCAAGCTGTCCGGCGCCAAGCCTTCGGACATCCCGGTGTTGCTGCAAGGCAACGTCTACCCGCTGGCCGCAGACCAGGCCAGCGCCCTGGGCACGCCCACTACCCAGGCCCTGACCGACACGGCCACGTTCCTCAAGCAACAAGGCAAGGTCGAGGCCGTACTGCCGGACTACAGCCCTTACGTCAGTGCCCAGTACCTCCCCCACTGAATTTGCAGACAACCACAGGAGCCTGACATGGCCTTGCTCGAACTGGAGCGCATCAGCGCACAGTACCCGGGTGCCGCGAGCCCGGTGCTGGCCAACATCACCCTGAGCCTAGGGCCGCGGCAATTGCTGGTGGCACTCGGGCCCTCGGGCAGCGGCAAGACCTCGCTGCTGAACCTGGTCGCAGGATTCGTCAGCCCCAGCGCGGGACGCATCACGCTCGACGGCGTTGCTGTGCAGGGGCCAGGTGCCGAGCGTGGCGTGGTCTTTCAGGACGATGTCCTGCTGCCCTGGCAGAACGTGCTGGGCAATGTCGCCTTCGGCCTGGAACTGGCCGGTATGCCACGCGCGGCACGTGAAGCCAAGGCACGCGAGATGCTCGCCCTGGTCGACCTTGCGGATTTCGCCGAGCGGCGCATCTGGCAGCTTTCAGGCGGCCAGAAGCAGCGCGTGGGCCTGGCCCGTGCATTGGCAGCCGACCCTGGCGTACTGCTGATGGATGAACCGTTCGGCGCACTGGATGCGTTCACCCGCGAGCACATGCAGACGCTGCTGCTGGATATCTGGCAGCGCACCGATAAACCCGTATTCCTGATCACTCATGACATAGAGGAAGCCGTGTTTCTCGCCACTGAATTGGTGCTGCTCGCGCCCAGCCCAGGGCGCATCGTCGAGCGGCTTGAGTTGGACTTCGGCCAGCGTTACGCCAACGGCGAGTCGGCGCGGGCGATCAAGTCCGACCCACGCTTCATCGAGGCTCGCGAGCACGTGCTGGCCCAGGTCTTTTCCCACCGTCAATACCCGGAGCGCGCATGAGCAGCCTTGATATGCCAGCGGCCAGTGAGCCCACTGTTCAATCAGCACCTGCCGCCCGCGGGGCTCGTCTGCTGTCCACCCGTTGGATCAGCGCATTGACCCTGGCCAGCCTGGTGTTGACTTGGTGGCTGGTCACGGCCGCCGAGTGGGTCGAGCCCCTGTTTCTGCCATCACCTGCTGACATCATGGCCAAAGCCTGGGTCTTGCTTACCCAGGGCTACATGGACGCCAGCCTGTGGCAGCACCTTGGCGCCAGCCTCGGGCGTATCGGCACGGCATTGCTGGCTGCGGTGTTCACGGCCATTCCGGTGGGTATCGCCATTGGGTATAGCCGGGTGGCACGGGGCATCTTCGACCCGTTGATCGAGTTCTACCGGCCCATCCCCCCGCTCGCCTACTTGCCGCTGATCGTCATCTGGTGTGGGATCGGCGAGTTGTCGAAGGTGCTGCTGATCTACCTGGCGATCTTCGCGCCCATCGCCATCGCCACTGCCACGGGTGTGCGCACCACCGACCCTGCCAAGCTGCGCGCCGCGCAATCGCTGGGCGCGACCAGGGCCCAGCTGATTCGCCACGTGATTTTGCCCAGTGCGCTGCCCGACATTCTGACGGGCATCCGTATCGGCCTGGGCGTCGGTTGGTCGACGCTGGTAGCGGCCGAACTGATCGCCGCCACCAGCGGCCTTGGCTTCATGGTGCAGTCGGCCGCGCAGTTTCTGGTCACCGATGTGGTGGTGCTGGGCATCCTGCTGATCGCGCTGATCGCTTTCGCGCTGGAGATGAGCCTGCGCGCGCTGCAACGCCGACTGGTGCCCTGGCACGGGCAAAGCCACTGAACCCTACCGCTCGTGCGCCCACCAGGGCGCCTGCCTGAAGAGACCGACATGAGCCTGACCATTACCCCACTCAGCCCGGCGCTGGGCGCACAGATCAGCGGCGTGGACCTTGCCCGCGATATCAGCGACGAGGTGCGCGATGCCATCGAGCACGCGTTGCTTCGCCACCAGGTGCTGATCTTCCGCGACCAGCCCATCGCCCCCGTCCAGCAGGCGCGTTTTGCCGCCCGCTTTGGCGACCTGCATATCCACCCCATCTACCCCAACGTACCCGGCACGCCCCAGGTGCTGGTGCTCGATACTGCGGTCACCGACGTCCGTGACAATGCCGTCTGGCACACCGACGTGACCTTCCTACCGACACCAGCCCTGGGCGCAGTGCTCAGTGCCAAGCAGTTGCCGGCCTATGGCGGCGATACCCTGTGGGCCAGTGGCATTGCAGCCTTCGAGGGATTGTCAGCGCCACTGCAGGCGATGCTGGTCGGGCTGACGGCGACCCACGACTTCACCAAGTCATTCCCGCTGGAGCGCTTTGGCACCACGCCACAGGAGCTGGCGCGCTGGGAGCAGACCCGGCGCGAGAATCCGCCGCTGTCGCATCCGGTGGTGCGCACGCACCCGGTGAGTGGGCGCAAGGCACTGTTCGTCAACGAGGGGTTCACCACACGCATCAATGAGCTGAGCGAGCTGGAAAGCGAAGCGCTGCTCAAGCTGCTCTTCGCCCATGCCACCCGGCCGGAGTTCACGATCCGCTGGCGCTGGCAGGAAAACGACGTGGCGTTCTGGGACAACCGCGTCACCCAGCACTACGCGGTGGATGACTACCGGCCAAGCCGGCGGGTGATGCATAGGGCAACGATCCTGGGCGATGCGCCCTATTATCGAGAGGGATAGCCGATGATCCAGCCCTGCCTAGCCCTGAAAGGTCGAACCTGGTGGTTCGCCTTTTCAGGGCTGGTCTGGCGCGGAAGGTCAGCGCACCAGGTGCAGGAACTGCATGTGCCGTTCGTACTGGTCGAGGATGTCGTTGATGATCTGCTCCTTGCTGTAGCCCACCAGGTCGTAATTCTGGCTGCCTTCGCTGAGGTAGACCTCCGCCCGGTAATAGCGGCGGTTCTTCAACTCATGGGCACCCAGGCCACCACGGGCGAACGAGGGCGTGAAGTAACCGCGCATCTGCACCTGGTAGATGAACGGCTGCTCATCGCCATGGCCGACTTTCAAGCTGACGTTGTCATGGCTCGGGTCGTCCTGGGTGATCAGCACCAGCCCTTTTTGCTCGAACACCTCACGCACATCGGCGATGGCCGGGCGCACCACATCGTCCATGAACCGGTACACCTCGTCCCGCGAAGGGAAATGCACGGCCTGGCTCAGGCGCTGGCGCCAACCCCCACGGCCTCGGCGCGACTGGGCGAAGGGAGCCAGCGAGTGCATCTGCGCGATCTGGCGCTGCGACTCCAGGTAGAAGGCCTTGTGCAGCCCCCACATCATGCACAACAGGATCAGCGAGAAGGGCAACGAGGTGAGCACCACCGCCGACTTCAGCGAATCGATGCTGCCGGCGAACAGCAAGGCACTGGTCACCAGCGCCGTCATGGCACCCCAGAAGATGCGCAGCCAGTTCGGGCCGTCCTCGTCGGCATCGCCGCCGGTGGCCGACAGCGTGGACAGCACCACGGTACCGGAGTCTGCCGACGTCACGAAGAACACGAAGCTGACGAACACCGTCATGGCGATTACCGCCTTGCTCCACGGATAGGTCTCCAGCAGCAGGTACAGGCTCATCGATGGATTGTCCAACGCGGCCTGGCCCAACGCGGTCATGCCGTGATTGATGACCTGGTCCAGTGCGCTGTTGCCGAAGATCGACATCCACGCCAGGGTGAAGCCAAGCGGAATCAGCAGCACACCGAAGACGAACTCGCGAATGGTCCGCCCACGGGAGATGCGCGCGATGAACAAGCCCACGAATGGCGCCCATGCGATCCACCAGGCCCAGTAGAACACCGTCCAGCCGCCCAGCCACTCACGGTTATCGCCATAGGCATAGACATCGAAGCTCTTGCGCGGCAAGGCGCCCAAATAGTCGCCCAGGTTCTGGATAAGGGTGTTGAACAGGTGCTGGGTGGGGCCTGCGAACAGCACGAAGAGCAAAAGCGCACAGGCCAGGAACAGGTTGATGTCGCTCATCACCCGTACGCCTTTTTCCACACCGGCTACTGCCACGGCCACCGCCGCGCCCATCATCAGCGTGATCAGCACCACCTGCACCCACTGGCTGTGGCTGATGCCGAACAGGTAATCCAGGCCGGCATTGAGGTGCAGCACGCCAAAGCCCATGTCGGCCCCCAGGCCGAACACCGTGGCGATGATGCCGAAGCCGTCGACCGCATAGCCGATAGGCCCGTTGATGCGCTTGCCGATTAGCGGATAGAGCGCAGAGCGCAAGGCCAGCGGCAGGTTGTGCCGGTAGGCGAAATAGGCCAGCGCCATGCCGACGAAGGCAAAGACGCCCCAACCATGCAGGCCCCAATGCAGGAACAGGATCTGCATTGCCTGCCGGCCCGCCTCAGCCGTGCCCCCTTCACCCTGGGGTGGTTGCAACATGTGGGTTAGCGGTTCGGAGACGCAGAAGAAGAACAGCGTGATGCTGATCCCCGCAGCGAACAGCATGCCCGCCCACGACAGGTAGCTGAATTCGGGTTCGTCGTGGTCGGCACCGAGCTTGATCTTGCCGTAGCCCGATACGGCGGTGACCACCACGAAGACCAGGTACAACGTCATTGCCAGCATGTAGTACCAGCCTACCGTGTTGGCAGCCCAGTTCTGCGCCGCCAGCAACCACTGGCCCGCACTTTGCGGATTGGTAATGACCACAAGGCCGAAGATAAGGATGAAACTTGCCGCGAAATAGAACACCGGGGGGTTCATGCGGATCTTGCCAGGGGCAAGCGAAGGGGTCGGTGCACTCATCGCGTGTGCACCTCGTCAAAGGACGAAAGACGCATAATTAACGGGTTCAGCAAAGGAATCCTCCTGATGAACACCGGCAGCGGACCAGCGTTTTTTTAATTGAACAAGCGTTCAAGTTAACCATGGTTTGAGCCTCATTGCGAATTGAAGCGCCGATTGGTAATGCCCTGGAAGCACCCTTTGGCCAGCCTGACTTGCCCTGTCGCCCCCCCGGCTGAAAGGGCATGTAACGGTCTGGTGCCTACACAAGGCACCGTCTAGGATCACTGTTTGTCCTGGCAATCGAGCTGTAGGTTGGCCTGGGTGATGTTGCTGTGCGGCGGTACGCTGCGCGTCAACCACACGTTGCCACCGATGGTGGAACCCTGCCCGATGGTGATACGCCCCAACACGGTGGCGCCGGCATAGATCACCACGTCGTCCTCGACGATCGGGTGACGGGCCAAGCCCTTGTGCAACGTGCCGGACTCATCGCTCGGGAAGCGCTTGGCGCCAAGGGTCACCGCCTGATAAATCCGCACGCGCTCGCCGATGATCGCAGTTTCGCCGATGACCACGCCGGTACCGTGGTCGATGAAGAAGCTTGGGCCGATCTGAGCCCCGGGATGAATATCGATACCCGTCGCCGAATGCGCCAGCTCCGAGATGATCCGTGCCAACAATGGCAGCCCGGCCGTGTACAGGTGATGGGCCAGACGATGATGGATGATCGCCAGGATGCCGGGATAGCACAGCAACACCTCATCGACACTGCGTGCCGCCGGATCGCCGTGATAGGCCGCCAGCACGTCGGTATCGAGCAGCACACGCATGCCTGGCAGCGCCGCGGCAAAGCCCTGGATCAGCTTCAGGGCATGGGCATCGACACCCGCCAGGTCCTCCTTGCCTTGCCGGGCGGCGTAGCGCAGTTCCAGGCGTGCCTGCACCAACAACGCATTGAGCGCGGCGTCCAGGGTATGGCCGACATAAAAATCCTCGCTCTCCTCGCGCAGGTCCACCGGGCCGAGACGCATGGGGAACAACGCGCCGCAGAGCTGTTCGAGGATCTGTCGTACCGCTTCGCGCGAGGGCAGCTCCCGGCCACCCTGCTCGCCGCTGCTGCGGCCATTGCGGGTGCGCCATTGCTCACGGGCACCGCGCAAGCCGGCCACGATCCCTTGCAGTTGCCAGTGCCCGGAGGCGGGTTGTTCGCTCACGGTGTGTTCTCCTGCCTTTTAGGCTATCTGTTCTGTTGTCGATGCCGTCATTCTACGGGCAAGCCCGTGGACCAGGCCCTCACCTCTGCCTCTTCACACTGCATCGCAAGGCAAGGGCGATGACAGCCATGCCGGCCTCGCCTACCCTCAAGATCAATGGACAATTTCCAAACGCATAAATAGGCAAGGTGCGATAATTTTTGACTATTTCCTGCGTTGCGCATCCAACCCTATAGTCGCCATCACTTCATTCACAACACGCTCGGGGCTCAGACATGTCGAAGTTCGCCAAACCGCTACTCAATGCCAGCCTGGCCCTGTTGCTGGGCACGGGCCTGCTTGGCCAGGCCTTTGCCGGCGAAGAGTTGAAGACCATCCAGGAAAAAGGCGTGATCAGCGTCGGCCTAGAAGGCACCTACCCGCCGTTCAGCTTCCAGGATGAAAACGGCAAGCTGACCGGTTTCGAAGTCGAGCTGTCCGAATTGCTGGCCAAGGAACTGGGCGTGAAGGCCAAGATCCAGCCGACCAAATGGGACGGCATCCTGGCTGCACTGGAATCCAAGCGGCTGGACATCGTCGTCAACCAGGTCACCATCTCCGAAGAGCGCAAGAAGAAATACGATTTCTCCGAACCCTACACCGTCTCGGGTATCCAGGCGCTGGTGCTGAAGAAGAAGGCTGACCAGCTCGGCATCAAGGGCGCTCAGGACCTGGCAGGCAAGAAAGTCGGTGTAGGCCTGGGTACCAACTACGAGCAATGGGTCAAGCAGGATGTGCCCAAGGCCGAAGTGCGGACCTATGAGGACGACCCCAGCAAGTTTGCAGACCTGCGCAATGGCCGCATCGATGCCATCCTGATCGACCGCCTGGCTGCGCTTGAATACGCGCAGAAAGCCAAGGACACACAACTGGCGGGCGATGCCTTCTCGCGATTGGAGAGCGGGGTTGCCATGCGCAAGGGCGAACCTGAACTGCTGGCCGCCATCAACACGGCCATCGACAAGCTCAAGGCGGACGGGACGCTGGCCAAGCTGTCCGAAAAGTACTTCGGTGCTGACGTCACCCGATGATCGCTGAAAGCCTGCAACTGGTCGCCGACTCAGCACCCTTCCTGCTCAAGGGTGCGGGTTACACCGTGCTGCTCAGCGTAGGGGGCATGTTTTTCGGATTGGTGCTGGGCTTTGCCCTGGCGTTGATGCGTTTGTCCAAAGTGCTGCCGCTCAACTGGCTTGCACGGATATACGTATCGTTTTTCCGAGGCACGCCCCTGCTGGTGCAGCTGTTCGTCATCTACTTCGGCATGCCCCAGATCGGCATCGAGCTCGACCCGATCCCAGCCTCGCTGATCGGGCTGTCATTGAACATGGCCGCCTACATCTGCGAGATCCTGCGCGCCGCGATCTCTTCGATCGACCGTGGGCAGTGGGAAGCAGCGGCCAGCATCGGCATGACCCGCGTACAAGCCATGCGCCGGGCGATACTGCCCCAGGCGCTGCGCACCGCGTTGCCGCCGTTGGGCAACAGCTTCATCTCGCTGGTCAAGGACACCGCGCTGGCCGCCACCATCCAGGTGCCGGAGCTGTTCCGTCAGGCCCAGCTGATCACAGCACGTACGTTCGAGGTGTTCACCATGTACGTGGCAGTGGCCGTGGTCTACTGGGTGCTGTGCAGCATCCTGGCCTACTTCCAGAACCGCATGGAAGCGCGGGTCAACCAACATGACCAGGAGCACTGAGCATGATCGAAGTCAAAGGCCTGACCAAACGCTTCAAGGGCCAGACCGTGCTCGATGGCATCGATGTGACGGTGCAGCCGGGTGAAGTGGTAGCGATAATCGGCCCCAGCGGGTCGGGCAAGACCACCTTCCTGCGGTGCTTGAACCTGCTGGAAACGCCCGATGCCGGGCAAATCAAGATCGGCGCCATCAGCATCGACGCCAACCGCCCCCTCGGCCCGCAACACAGCGCCATACGTCGCCTGCGCCAACAGGCAGGCTTCGTGTTCCAGAACTTCAACCTGTTTCCCCACCGCACGGCCTTGGAGAACGTGATCGAAGGGCCGGTGATCGTCAAGAAAACACCGCGCGACCAAGCGGTGGACCTTGGCCGGCGTCTATTGGCCAAGGTGGGCCTGGCAGGCAAGGAAGACGCCTACCCGCGTCGCCTGTCCGGGGGCCAGCAGCAACGGGTGGCCATTGCCCGTGCCTTGGCCATGGAGCCGGAGGTGATTCTATTCGATGAACCCACCTCGGCGCTGGACCCGGAACTGGTAGGCGAGGTCCTGGCGACCATTCGCAGCCTGGCAGAAGAAAAACGCACCATGATCATCGTTACCCATGAAATGAGCTTCGCTCGCGACGTGGCTAACCGGGTCATCTTCTTCGACAAGGGTGTGGTAGTGGAGCAAGGTGAGGCCAAGGCGTTGTTCGCGGCCCCGCAACAGGAGCGAACGCGGCAATTCCTGCGCAAGTTTCTGGGCACGGCTGCTTCTGAGTAAGCCTGCAAAGCCAGCCCCCGCTGTAGTAGCCCATACGTCATTCAGCTCACACCTGAATCCATGTCGCGTGGGGGCAGGCGACGCGCTTCTATATATATTCCAAAGCGTTAGTTCATAAATATTTTATAAACCCTTACGGTATATACACCGGACCACCGGACCAGCATACGTCTGTCGCGATCAGCTGTAGCGGCATAACCCACATGTGAGGTCAGCAATGGTCAGGATCACCATCACCCCAGTGCATAACGCCAGGGCATTGAGTGCAGCCAAGGAGCGGCACTGATGTCCAGCCAAGCCCTTATCTCCTCCCGCAGCGTGCTCGACAGTGCACCGCCCTTGCTGCCAGCCAAGGTTCTGCACAGCGATGCCCAAGCGCTGCAAGCTGCACGTGAAGTCGCCGCTGTCGCGCGCGAACAGGCTGCCCGTCGGGATCAGCAACGCGAACTGCCCTGGGCCGAAATCGAATTGTTTACCCGCAGTGGCCTGGGGAGCATCAGCGTTCCGAAGGCCTACGGCGGCCCTGATGTGTCGTTCGAAACCGTGGCCGAAGTGTTCCGCCTGATCAGCGCTGCCGATCCTGCGCTGGGGCAGATCCCGCAGAACCAGTTCGGCATGCTGCAACTGCTGCGCCTGACAGCCACGCCGGCGCAACAGGCAGTGCTGTTTCGCAGCGTGCTGGACGGCTGGCGCATCGGCAATGCAGGCCCTGAGCGCGGTACCAAGGACACCCTCACCCTCAAGGCACGGATCAACCGCGCAGGTGACGGCTATCGCATCAGTGGCGAGAAGTTCTACTCCACCGGCGCGTTGTTCGCCCACTGGGTGGCGGTCAAGGCGCTGGACGAGGAAGGTCGCCAGCGCCTGGCCTTCGTGCGCCGCGGCACCCCCGGGTTACGCATCGTCAACGATTGGTCGGGGTTTGGTCAGCGCACCACGGCCAGCGGAACGGTACTGCTCGATGACGTTCCGGTAGAGGCAGACCTGGTTATCGACAACTGGCGTCAGCGGGAGGTACCCAATACCCAGGGCGCCGCCTCGCAGCTCATCCAGGCGGCCATCGACGCAGGCATTGCCGAGGCCGCCATCGATGACGCCATTGCTTTCGTGCGCACAAAGTCGCGCCCCTGGATCGAAGCCCAGGTAGAGCGCGCCAGCGACGACCTCTATGTCATCGCCGACATCGGCCGCCTGAAGCTTGAACTGCATGCCGCCGAGGCGCTGCTGCGCCGGGCCGGGCAGGTGCTGGACGAGGTCAACGCAGCGCCGGTGGATGCCGAGTCGGCTACCCGTGCGTCG
Organism: Pseudomonas sp. DE0010; assembly: GCF_007680745.1. Classification (NCBI taxonomy): domain Bacteria; kingdom Pseudomonadati; phylum Pseudomonadota; class Gammaproteobacteria; order Pseudomonadales; family Pseudomonadaceae; genus Pseudomonas; species Pseudomonas sp. DE0010. The sequence continues at coordinate 62,654 of NZ_VEJQ01000015.1, read as the reverse complement.
ATTGCGGTGGCCGAGGCCAAGGTACTGACCACCGAGATTGCCCTGCAGGCCAGCGAGAAACTGTTCGAACTAGCTGGCAGCCGCGCCACCCTGGCCGAGTTCAACCTCGACCGCCACTGGCGTAACGCCCGCGTGCACACCCTGCACGATCCGGTGCGCTGGAAATACCACGCGGTTGGCGCGTACCACCTCAACGGCACCCTGCCCGCGCGGCATTCCTGGATCTGATGGGTAGCCTGCAGGACCGCTGCGCGGTCCGGGGTACCGGAGACACACCATGACCACACGCATCATTACCAGCGACGGCGAAGCCTTGGCCGTTGCCTTGGACATCGCCCGCCAGCTACGCCCCGACAGCGCGGTGCGCGACCGTGAACGGCGTCTGCCACACCCTGAGCTGGCGCTGTTCACACGCTCGGGCCTATGGGGTATCAGCGTTCCCAAGGCCTACGGCGGGGCGGGCGTATCCAACGTCACCCTGGCCAAGGTCATCGCCATCATCGCGCAGGCCGACGGCTCGCTCGGGCAGATTCCGCAAAACCATTTCTATGCCTTGGAAGTGCTGCGGGTAAACGGCACGCCCGAACAGCAGCAGCGTCTGTACGCCGAAGTGCTGGCAGGCCGGCGGTTCGGCAATGCCCTGGCAGAACTGGGCACCAAGACAGCCAATGACCGCACCACACGCCTGAGCCGCGAAGGCGATGGCTTTCGCATCAACGGTCGCAAGTTCTACGCCACTGGCGCGCTATACGCCCAGCGCATACCCACCTCGGTGGTTGATGACCAAGGCGTCCAGCACCTGGCATTCGTGCCTGCCGACAGCCCCGGCCTGCAGGTGATCGACGACTGGAGTGGCTTCGGCCAGCGCACCACCGGCAGCGGTTCGGTGGTGTTCGATAACGTCCCCGTCAGCGCACAGGACGTCGTGCCGTTCCAGAGCGTTTTCGATCGCCCCACCCCGGTAGGCCCGCTGGCGCAGGTTCTTCATGCCGCCATCGATACCGGCATCGCCCGGGCAGCCTACGAGGACGCCTTGCATTTCGTGCGGACCCGCAGCCGGCCATGGGTGGACTCAGGCGTAGAGCAGGCGAGCGACGATCCGTTGACCATCAAGAGCTTCGGGCAGTTGGCTATCCGCCTGCACGCTGCCGAAGCCTTGCTCGAACGCGCAGGCCACTACCTGGACAGCGCGCGTGACGACAGCACGGCCGAAAGCGTAGCCGCGGCTTCCATTGCCGTAGCAGAGGCACGGGCCATCAGCACGGAAATCGCCCTGTCCGCAGGCACCACGCTGTTCGAGCTCGGTGGCAGTCAGGCCACGCTGGCCGAACACAATCTCGACCGCCACTGGCGCAACGCCCGGGTACACACATTGCACGACCCGGTGCGCTGGAAATACCACGCCATCGGCAACTATTACCTCAACGAGCAGAACCCACCGCGCCGGGGGACCATCTGATGGCCCGGCAGATCCTGCTCAATGCCTTCAACATGAACTGCGTGGGGCACATCAACCATGGCTTGTGGACGCACCCGCGCGACACTTCGACCCAGTACAAGACCCTCGAATACTGGACCGATTTGGCGCGTCTGCTGGAACGGGGCCTGTTCGACGGTCTGTTCATCGCCGACATCGTCGGCACCTACGATGTCTACGGCCAGTCGCTGGACGTAACGTTAAAGGAATCCATCCAGTTGCCGGTCAACGACCCTCTGCTGCTGGTGTCTGCCATGGCCGCCGTTACCCGCAACCTCGGTTTCGGCCTCACGGCCAACCTCACGTATGAAGCGCCTTATCTGTTTGCACGTCGTCTCTCGACCCTGGATCACCTGAGCAATGGCCGAGTCGGCTGGAACATCGTCACTGGCTATCTGGACAGCGCTGCGCGCGCCATGGGCCTGACCCAGCAGCCTGAGCATGACCGTCGCTACGACCAGGCCGATGAATACCTCAAGGTGCTGTACCAACTGCTTGAGGGAAGCTGGGCCGACGATGCCGTGCTGGCTGACCGCGGCCAACGCATCTACGCGCGCCCCGACAAAGTGCGCAAGGTCCATCACCACGGGGAGTTCTACGATGTCGAAGGCTATCATCTGTGCGAGCCGTCGCCACAACGTACGCCGGTACTGTTCCAGGCTGGCAGCTCGCCGCGCGGCCTGACGTTTGCGGGCAACCATGCCGAGTGCGTGTTCATCAGCGGCCAGGACAAGGCTTCAACCCGCGCCCAGGTGGACAAGGTGCGCGCCGCGGCCAGCGCTGCGGGTCGCGACCCAATGGCAGTCAAGGTTTTCATGGGCATTACGGTGATCGTGGCGCCCACCGAGCGACAAGCCCTGGCCAAGCACGCCGAATACCTGCGCCATGCCAGCCCCGAAGCCGGCGTCGCGCATTTTGCCGCCTCCACCGGCATCGACTTTGCGGCCTTCGATCTGGACGAGCCGATTGCCTTTACCCAAGGCAACGCCATCCAGTCGGCCACCCGCCAACTGCAGGACAATGCCTGGACCCGACGCCGCCTGCTGCAACAGCACGCCTTGGGCGGTCGCTATGTCACCTTGATCGGCGACCCCGAGCAGGTGGCTGATGAGCTGATCGCATGGGCCGACGAAACCGGCCTGGACGGCTTCAACCTGACCCGCACCGTCACACCGGAAAGCTTTGAGGACTTCATCGACCTGGTGATTCCGCCGCTACAGGCTCGCGGCCGCTACAAGACCGCCTACGCCGGCGGCACGCTGCGCGAAAAGCTGTTCGCAACCGACCATCCCTACTTGCCAGCCGATCACCCTGGCTCGACCTACCGCTTTGCGCCTGCCCCCGCCTCGACTGGAGCCTTGCACCATGCTTGAAAAACTATTTCGTCCCATTGCGGCCGTCGCGATTGCCTTGGGCTTCTCCAGCGCAGCCCTGGCCGTTGAGCCGCTTAAGGTCGGCACCACCTCAGCCTTTGCCATCCCGCTGGAAGCCGCCGTCGAAGAGGCGCACAAGCAAGGGCTCGAAGTGAAGCTGATCGAATTCAGCGACTGGATAGCCCCCAATGTCAGCCTCAACAGTGGCGACATCGACGTGAACTACTTCCAGCACATTCCCTTTCTGGAAAACGCCAAGGCTGCTGCCGGTTTCGATCTGGTGCCCTACGCCCCAGGCATCATCAACAACGTGGGCCTGTATTCCAAGCGTTATAAAAGCTTCGCCGACCTGCCCGAAGGGGCCAGCGTCGCCATCGCCAACGACCCGATCAACAGCGGACGCGGCCTGCAATTGCTGGCCAAGGCTGGCTTGATCACGCTCAAACCGGGTGTGGGCTACAAGGCCACCGAACAGGACATCACGGCCAACCCGAAAAAGCTCAGGATCATTCAGGTCGAAGCGGTCCAGCTGGTACGGGCGTATGACGACGCGGACCTGGTGCAGGGCTACCCCGCCTACATTCGGCTGGCCAACAGTTTTGACGCCACCTCGGCCCTGCTTTTCGATGGCCTGGAGAACAAGGAATACGTGATTCAGTTCGTCATTCGCCCACAAAGCAAGGATGACCCTCGCCTGGCCAAGTTCGTTGACATCTACCAGCACTCGCCAGTTGTACGTGCGGCCTTGGACAAGGCTCATGGCACGCTCTACCAGGCCGGTTGGGAGTGACAGCGATGAGCCAGTCCACTGCACGGCGAGCACTCGAGTCCCCTGCACCACCCCGTCAGGCTGAACACTTGGACCTGCGCCCTGACGTCAGCCACGCCCATGTGCGGTTCATCGGGCTGGGCAAGACGTATCCAGGCCAGAGCCAGCCAGCCCTGCAAGGCATCGACCTGAACATCCGGCGCGGTGAAATCTTCGGCATCATCGGCCGCAGCGGGGCGGGTAAGTCGTCGCTACTGCGCGCTATCAACCGGTTGGAACAGCCTACGCAAGGCCGGGTGCTGATTGACCAGGCAGACATTGCCAGCTACGACGAGGACGCACTGGTGGGGTTGCGCCGAAGCATCGGCATGATTTTCCAGCACTTCAACCTGATGTCAGCCAAGACCGTATGGCAGAACGTCGAGCTGCCCCTGAAGGTGGCCGGCGTCGCCAAAGCGCAGCGCCAGCACAAGGTGCGCGAGCTGCTGCAACTGGTTGGCCTCGAGGACAAGCACCACGTTTACCCTGCGCAATTGTCCGGCGGCCAGAAGCAGCGCGTGGGCATTGCCCGCGCCCTGGTGCATGACCCAAGTATCCTGCTGTGCGACGAAGCGACCTCGGCGCTGGACCCGGAGACTACCGCCTCAATCCTGCAACTGCTACGCGACATCAACCAACGCCTGGGCCTGACCATCGTGCTGATCACCCATGAAATGGCCGTAGTGCGCGACACCTGCCATCGGGTTGCGGTACTGGAGCGTGGCCAATTGGTCGAGCAGGGCGAGGTCTGGCAGGTGTTCGGCGCGGCGCGGCACGCCACCACTCGCACGTTGCTGGCGCCCCTGCAACCCACCTTGCCAGAGGCCTTGACCGCGAACATCAAGGCTGCGCCATCGAGCCCCGACAGCGCCATCGTGCTGAAGCTGACAGCGTTCGGCGAGCCCGACCTGTCGGCATTGTTCGCCGCGTTGGGCGGACGCGTGCGGTTGCTGCAGGGGGGTGTGCAATCCATCGGCGCGCATACGCTGGCGCAACTGATCGTGTCGGTGCAGCACTCGCCCCATGACGCCAACCGCCTCCTGGAACGCAGTCGGCGCTGGGCCGAAGACGTGGAGGTGCTGGGCCATGTGGGTTGATCGTCTGCTGGAGGGTTTGCTCGACACGCTGCTGATGGTGGGCGTTTCTTCGCTGATGGCCTTGCTGGTGGGCGTACCGATGGCCGTCATGCTGGTGACCAGCGACAAGGGCGGCATCTATGCGGCGCCGCTGCTCAACCGGGTGCTGGGCGCGTTCGTCAACCTGTTTCGCTCGGTGCCGTTTCTGATCCTGATGGTTGCCCTGATCCCCTTTACGCGGTGGGTGGTCGGCACAACCTATGGCGTCTGGGCGGCCATCGTGCCCCTTACCATCGCGGCGACGCCCTTTTTCGCCCGCATTGCCGAAGTCAGCCTGCGAGAGGTCGACCACGGCCTGGTGGAGGCGGCGCAGGCCATGGGGTGCCGACGCTGGCACATCGTCTGGCACGTGCTGCTGCCAGAAGCCCTGCCAGGCATCGTCGGCGGCTTCACCATCACCTTGGTGACACTGATCAATTCATCCGCCATGGCGGGCGCCATCGGTGCCGGAGGGTTGGGGGACATCGCCTACCGCTATGGATACCAGCGCTTCGACAGCCAGATCATGTTGACGGTGATCGCCATGCTGGTGGCCCTGGTGGCACTGATCCAGCTCGGTGGCGACCGGCTGGCCCGAGGGTTGAACAAGCGATGAGCGAAGGCTAAGGGCTGGCGCCAAGCCAGCCCCTGGCCTCATTCCCAGCGCAGGTCCCTTGCGGCGACCGGCCTGCCGAACCAGTAGCCCTGCCCCAGCTGGCACTGCTCCTGCAACAGGAAGCTGGCCTGCTCCTGCTGCTCGATGCCTTCGGCGTGCACTTGCATGCCCATGCTGCGGGCAAGGGCGATGATCACACGTACGATCGCGACATCATCTTCATCGCACGGCAGCCCGGTTACGAAGCCTTGGTCGATCTTGAGCTTCTGCACCGGCATGCGCTTGAGACGTAGCAGCGAGGAATACCCGGTGCCGAAATCATCGATGGCCAAAGTCACCCCCAGCTCGCGCAGACGGTGAAGCTGCTCCAGGGCCACTTCCGGGTCTTCCATCACTGCACTTTCCGTGACCTCCAGCTCAAGCAGCGCTGGCGCCAGGCCTGTTTCATGCAGCACATCGGCCACCTGCCGGTACAACTCATGCTGACCAAACAACCGGCTCGAGATGTTCACGGCCACGAATGCCAGTGGGCGGCCTTCCTGCTGCCAGCGCACCATCTGCAGGCACGCCTGGCGTAGCACCCAGGCATCGATTTCGGCAATCAGACCGGTGCGTTCGGCAATCGGAATGAATTCGCCCGGCGCCACCAGGCCCCGCTGGGGATGCTGCCAGCGGACCAGCGCCTCGACCCCCACCTGGCTGCCCGAGGCCAGGTCGTGCACCGGTTGATAGAACACGCGTAGCTCATCCTGCTCGAGGGCGCGGCGCAATTCCCCGGCCGTTTCCACGCGCAACTGGGCGTGCGCGGTCAGCTCCTCGGTGTACAAAGCGTAGCAGGCGCGACCGTTGGTCTTGGCCTTGTACAGCGCCGAATCGGCATTGCGCAGCAACTGCTCGGCACTCAGGGCGTCGCTTGGGAACAGGCTGATGCCTGCGCTGACGCTGATGAACAAGCGATGGCCCTCGAACAGGAAGGGCTCGCGCATGCGTTCGATGATGCGCTGGGCCAGCTTTGCCGCCTGCCCCAGGTCCTGGCAGTGCTCAGCCAGGACGCCGAACTCGTCGCCGCCCAGGCGCGCCAGGGTGACCCCGCTGCTCACCACTTCGCCCAGGCGTGCGCCCACCAACTTAAGCAACTGATCGCCGATCGTATGACCCAGCCCGTCGTTGATGCTTTGGAAATGATCGAGGTCCAGAAGCAGCAGCGCACAACCGCGCTTCTTGGCCTGGGCCGCGGCCAACGCCTGTTGGACCCGGTCGGTGAACAACAGGCGATTGGGCAGGTCGGTCAGGGGATCATGGTGGGCCAGGTAGGCCAGCTCCTGCTCCGAATGCTTGATGGCGCTGATGTCACTGAATACCGCCACGTAATGGCTCAGTTCGCCTTCGTCATCGCGAATGGCGCGAATGGTTTGCCATTGAGGGTAAATTTCACCACTTTTGCGGCGGTTCCAGATCTCGCCGCTCCACTCCCCAGTCTCGGTCAGGGCCGCGTAGATCTGCTGGTAGAAGGCGGCGCCATGGTGCCCCGACTTGAACTTGCTCGGGCGCTGGCCGATGACCTCATCCTGCTGATAGCCGGTGATGCGCATGAACGCGCGGTTGACGTGCACGATCACCCCCTGCCGGTCGGTCACAAGGACCCCTTCCAGGGTGCAGTCGAACACCGCGGCGGCCATGCGCAGGCGCTCACGGTCTTCGCCGCGCAGGCGCGCACCGGCGCCGATGAAGTTCAACAGCCGCACGCGCGAGACATAGATCAGCAAGGCGCTGAGCAACACCCAGACCACGACGTTGATCTGGCGCCCCACCGTCAGGGCCAGGGGGTCTTCAGTCATGCTGTGCAGCACCACCTCGGCCAGCACTAGCCAGAGGATCGAGAGCACCACATAGAGCGCTGCCATGCGCAAGGCGTCGCGAACGGAAACAGACATGTCGGGTGGAATTGCCCATGGAAAGTGTTGGGGGATTATAAAGCTTCTGCTGCCCGACGTGCGGTTGCCGCTTCGCAAAGGCCTCGCGCCAAGGCATGCCGGGCACCGACGCCCCGCTGAAACATCGCGTGGTCAGCTTTGACTGGTTTTATTTCCCGACCCAGGGATAATCGCACCTTTCCCCTGAATTTCGAGGGTATCTCTACCTATGTGGTACAACGGCCTGCTCGACTTGTCGGCCTGGCAACTGGTCGGCATCACTTTGTTGATGACCCATGTGACCATTGTCAGCGTCACGGTCTACCTGCATCGCTATTCCGCGCATCGCGCGCTGGAGCTCAATACCGGGCTCAAGCATTTCTTCCGCTTCTGGCTGTGGCTCACCACGGCGCAGAACACCCGTGAATGGACCGCTGTTCATCGCAAGCACCACGCCAAGTGCGAAACCCCGGACGACCCGCACAGCCCAGTCTACAAGGGCTTGAGCACGGTACTTCGTAAAGGGGCCGAGCTCTACCGCGAAGAGGCGCGCAACCCCGAGACCCTGCGCATCTACGGCAAGAACTGCCCGGACGACTGGGTCGAACGCAACCTCTACTCCCGCTACAAGCTGGGCGGTATCGTGCTGATGGCGCTCATCGACCTGCTGCTGTTCGGTACCGCCGGCATCACGATCTGGGCCGTGCAGATGATGTGGATTCCCTTCTGGGCAGCCGGGGTGGTCAATGGCCTGGGCCATGCCGTGGGCTATCGCAATTTCGAATGCCGCGACGCTGCGACCAATCTGGTGCCTTGGGGCATCGTCATTGGCGGCGAAGAGCTGCACAACAATCACCACACCTACCCCAACTCGGCCAAGCTTTCGGTCAGGCGCTGGGAATTCGACATGGGCTGGGCGTGGATTCGCCTGTTCTGCCTGCTGCGGCTGGCCAAGGTCCAGCGCGTGGCCCCCATCGCCCACCGCGTTGCCGGCAAGGCCAGCCTGGACATGGACACCGCCATGGCCATCCTGAATAACCGCTTCCAGATCATGGCCCAGTACCGCAAGCTTGTGATCGGCCCGCTGGTCAAACAGGAACTGGACCGCGTCGATGCCTCGGTCAGCCACCACTTCCGGCGCGCCAAGCGCCTGCTCTCCCGTGAGACCAGCTTGCTGGAGGATCGCCACCATGTCCGTATCGAGTCCATGCTGGCGCACAGCCAGGCATTGAAGACCATTTACGAGAAACGCCTGGCCCTGCAGCAGATCTGGGCGCGGACAAGCGCTAACGGCCACGACATGCTTGCCGCCATGAAGGATTGGGTGCATGAGGCCGAGACCAGTGGCATCCACGCCTTGCGCGACTTTGCGTCACAGTTGAAAACCTATTCCCTGCGCCCGACCGCTGTCTGACTTCCGTTGATCGATACGCCCCGTTCTGGGGCGTAAGCTCAGGAACTTCACTGCTCTGTTAAGACTCGAACTGCCCACATCGGCCGGAAGGTGGCCGCACCTTTACCCGTCGAGCGCGCTCTGTGCACATGGCCAAGAACAATCCCAAGATTCTGCCCGGTACTCCTCCCCCCGACGCTGCTCAAACCCTGCTGGCACTGATGCATGCCCAAGGCGAAGTCGCCCGCCTCAGCGAACGTGAGCAGTTGTTCAGTTCGCTGCTCGAAAGTGTCAACGCCGTACTGTGGGCCTTCGATTGGGAAACGCGGCAAGTGCTCTACGTAAGCCCTGCGTTCGAGCGCATCTTCGGTCGCCCTGTCTGCCGGGTCATGGCCGACTTCAACGTATGGCGCGACAGCATCTATCCGGATGATCTTGAATTTGCCGAACAGAGCCTGGCCCAGGTGCTGTCCACAGGCTCCGTGGAACACCGCGAATACCGCATTCTCAATGGCGATGGCGAATTGCGCTGGTTAAGCGACAAGTGCTACGTCAGCCAGCAGCCAGGTAGCGACCGGGTAACCATCGTCGGCATCGCCGAAGACATCACCGACAAGAAACGACTGGAAGGCGAGCTTCAGCGCCTGGCCACTACCGATGTCCTGACCCAGAGCAGTAACCGTCGCCACTTCTTCGAATGCGCCAAGCAGGCTTTTGACAAGGCACGTGAGGACGGTACACCGCTGACGTTCCTGCTTCTGGACATCGACGATTTCAAGAACATCAATGACAGCTATGGCCACCAGGAAGGCGACCAGGTGCTGCAGCGCATCGCCCACAGCGGCAGGACGGTACTGCGCCGAGGTGATCTGTTCGGTCGGATCGGGGGCGAAGAGTTTGCCGCGGTGTTCCCGGGCTGTACGGCCAAAGTGGCAGAACAGATCGCCGAACGGTTGCAGCGGGAGGTTCAGCGGCTGAGCTTCGGCCAGGAGGGCCAGACCTACAGCGTGACGGTGAGTCAGGGCCTGACGGGTTTATTGGATGACGATGACACCCTGAACAGCTTGTATGCCCGCGCCGACGCAGCCATGTATCAAGCCAAGCGCCAAGGCAAGAACCAGATCGTTCAGGGGTGAGCATCGCCGCCCCCTGCCGTTTGTATATTGCTGACATGAAAAAACCCGCCGAAGCGGGTTTTTTTAAAGCCAGCTACATCAAGCGAGTTCAGCGAAGCACTCTTCGATAATGGCCAGGCCCTTGTCCAGCAGGGCGTCTTCGACGGTCAGTGGCACCAGAATACGCAGGACGTTGCCGTAGGTACCGCAGGACAGCAGGATCAGACCCTTGTCGCGTGCCTTGGCAACAACCTGGGCGACAGCTGCAGCGTTAGGGGTATGAGTGCCTTTCTCGAAGACTTCGACGGCAATCATCGAACCCAGGCCACGCACGTCACCGATGATCGGGTGCTTCTGCTGGATTTCACGCAGGCCGGCAGTCAGGCGCTCGCCCACGGCCTTGCTGCGGTCCAGCAGGTTTTCTTCTTCGAATACATCGATGACGGCCAGGGCCGCAGCACAGGCGATTGGCGAACCGGCATAAGTGCCGCCCAGGCCGCCCGGTGCAATGGCGTCCATGTATTCGGCCTTGCCGCACACACCGGCCAGCGGGAAGCCGCCAGCGATGGACTTGGCAAAGGTCGTCAGGTCAGGCGCGACGCCCATCTGCTCCATGGCGAAGAAGGTGCCAGTACGGCCTGCACCGGTCTGCACTTCGTCGGCGATCAGCAGGATACCGTGCTGGTCACACAGGGCACGCAGACGCTTCATCAACTCTTTAGGCGCTGGCAGGAAGCCGCCCTCGCCTTGTACGGGCTCGAGGATGATGGCGGCGATGTCACGTGGCTCGGCATCGTTCTTGAAGATGCGCTCGACCGAAGCGATGGCATCGTCGACGCTGACGCCATGCAGCTCGCTCGGGAACAGTGCACGGAAGACGCCACCTGGCATCAGGCCCATGCCTGCGGAGTACGGCACGACTTTACCGGTCAGGCCCAGTGTCATCATGGTACGGCCGTGGTAGCCGCCGGTGAAGGCGATCACGCCAGCGCGACCGGTTGCGGCACGGGCGATCTTGACGGCGTTCTCGACCGCTTCGGAGCCGGTGGATACCAGCAGGGTCTTCTTGTCGAAGTCACCTGGCACCAGCTTGTTGATCTTTTCGCACAGCTCTACGTAGGGCTCATAGGCCAGCACCTGGAAGCAGGTGTGGCTGACCTTGGTGAGCTGCTCTTGCACCGCTGCAACCACTTTCGGGTGCAGGTGCCCGGTGTTCAGCACGGCGATACCGCCAGCGAAGTCGATCAGTTCGCGGCCTTCGACGTCGATGACGGTGGAGTTCTTGGCCGATTCAACGAAAATCGGGTGGATCTGGCCGACGCCACGTGGAACGGCGGCGACACGGCGTTGCATCAAGGATTCGTTGGTCTTGCTCATAATGCCCTCATTGCGCCGTTGAACTTGGCGCTTTTATTCGGGGGTAGCTGGGGTTGCCCGCATTCAGTATTCGTTGATCGACTGCCGCGAGCGCCCTGGCAACCAGGTGCTGCAATGTAAAAAAGGCCAGCGGAACGTCGCTCTCGCGCCCCGCTGGCAGAGGTAAAGCCTTTACCGTGCGATCAGACGCTGATGCACAGGTATTTGATTTCGAGGTAATCCTCGATACCGTACTTGGAGCCTTCGCGGCCCAGGCCAGAAGCCTTGATACCGCCGAATGGCGCCACTTCGTTGGAAATCAGGCCGGTGTTGATGCCTACCATGCCGTATTCCAGCGCTTCGGCGACACGGAACACACGGCTCATGTCGCGGGCGTAGAAGTAGGAGGCCAGGCCGAACTCGGTGTCGTTGGACATGGCGATGACTTCGGCTTCGTCTTTGAAGCGGAACAGCGGCGCCAGCGGGCCGAAGGTTTCTTCCTTGGCAACGGCAGCGGTCTTGGGCACGTCGACCAGAATGGTCGGCTCGAAGAAGTTACCTTCGATCAGCTTGCCGCCGGACAGGACCTTGGCGCCTTTGCTCACTGCGTCTTCGATATGCTCCTGCACCTTGGCCACGGCCTTGCCGTCGATCAGCGGGCCAGTGGTGGTGCCGTCTTCCAGGCCGTTACCGATCTTGAGCTTGGCGACAGCAGCGGCCAGCTTCTGCGCGAACGCGTCATAGACGCCGTCCTGCACGTAGATACGGTTGGCGCAGACGCATGTCTGGCCGTTGTTGCGGTATTTGGAGATGATCGCGCCTTCGACTGCCTTATCCAGATCGGCGTCGTCGAACACGATGAACGGGGCGTTGCCACCCAGCTCCAGGGATACTTTCTTGATGTCCTTGGCGCATTCCTGCATCAGCTGGCGACCGATTTCGGTGGAGCCTGTGAAGGAGAGTTTGCGCACCAAGGCGTTACCGGTCAGCTCGCTGCCGACTTCGCCAGCACTGCCGGTGACCACGCTCAGCACGCCCGCCGGAATACCGGCACGGTTGGCCAGTTCGACCAGGGCCAGCGCGGAGTACGGCGTCTGCGAGGCAGGCTTGAGCACCATGGTGCAGCCAGCGGCCAAGGCCGGGCCGGCTTTACGGGTGATCATGGCAGCCGGGAAGTTCCACGGGGTGATGGCCGCAGTGACGCCAATCGGCTGCTTGATGACGATCAGGCGCTTGTCAGGCTGGTGGCCCGGGATAGTGTCGCCATAGACGCGCTTGGCTTCTTCGGCGAACCACTCGATGAAGGAGGCGGCATAGGCGATTTCGCCTTTGGCTTCAGCCAGCGGCTTGCCTTGTTCGGTGGTCATCAGGCGAGCGAGGTCGTCCTGATTTTCGATCATCAGTTCGAACCAGCGACGCAGCTTGGTCGAGCGCTCCTTGGCGGTCAGGGCACGCCAGGCCGGCAGGGCCTTGTCGGCTGCCTCGATGGCGCGGCGGGTTTCCGCAGTACCCATCTTCGGCACGGTACCAATGACTTCGCCCGTGGCAGGGTTGGTCACATTGATAGTCTGGCCGCTGTCCGCATCCAGCCATTCACCGTTGATGAAGGCTTGCTGGCGGAACAACTGAGCGTCTTTGAGCTGCATGTCGGCTTCCCGAATTGTTGATTGTTGAAAGCGCCCAGCGCAGGGCTCCGAGCGTTTGAAATCTCAAACGAATGCTAAGCGTCTGCTGGGGTGTTGGACAATAGGCTGTTCGAAAAAAAGAACGAGCGGTTGAACACCTTAATCTGAAATCGGCCCGCTGGCCTGGCGTAATGCAGCCCGCCGGACCTGGGCGAGCACGAATCGAAAATAGTAGCCCCAGGCAGCAGCACCATGGAGGCGAAACACGGCAACAGGTAAAAAGGGCTACAGATCAAGGCGATGGACGCCGACGAACGAGATAGGTATCATGCGTGCGCGTTGCACTCGTAGCTCAGCTGGATAGAGTACTGCCCTCCGAAGGCAGGGGTCGTGGGTTCGAATCCCGCCGAGTGCGCCATACATGAAAAGCCCCAGGCCAACGCCTGGGGCTTTTTCGTTTGTGCGCCATGTCACACGCCTGGTACTGCCGTACCACAGGTCATTGGTGTTAGCGTGAGGGCCTTCCCGCACGACGGGGCCTCATCAATGACTGGCGAAGGAATGCGTACACTCATGCACCTGAAAAAGCTCACCTCTGTTTCCCTGCTGGCGGCCAGCATCGGCTTGTTCACATTGCCTGCCCAGGCCAACCTCACCCAGCAGCAGTCTGCGGCGATCGTCAAGGCGTTCGACGGCAGCGATCCGCATGACTTCAAGCAGTTTCTCGGCAAGCTCAAAGGCAGCGACCTGAGCCAGGCCGATGGCCTGGGCGCCACCCTGGACACCTACCTGGCCGGCAAGCCGTTGGACGCCGAGCAGCAGAACGAGATCAATCGCCTGCTCGGGCTCTACACCCGCATCAAGTACGGCAAGGCTGCCACCCAGACCCTGCGCGAACTGGTGGCCATTCCCACGGTCACCGTCGAGGGCACACCTCAGCATGAAAACCCCGAGTTCCTGAAAATCGCCGACAAGATCAAGGCACTGGCCGACGGGTTTGGGCTGACTTTTCGCAACGTCGACAACCGCGTCTACGAAATCTCCTTGGGAAGCGGCAAGGAAGTGGTCGGTATCCATGCCCATGCCGACGTGGTTCCTGTCACACCGGAAAACTGGAAGCTTGCCGACGGCACGCGCCTGGACCCGTTCAAGGTCACCCTGGTCGGTGATCGCATGTACGGCCGTGGTACCGAGGACGACAAGAATGGCATCGTCGTAGCGCTGTATGCCCTGAAGGTCGCCAAGGATGAAAACCTGCCCCTGGCGCGGCAATTCAAACTGCTGATCGACACCACCGAAGAAACCAGCGGCGATGCCATCCCGTACTACTTCGAGCGCAATCCCACGCCTGACTACAACCTCGCCCTGGATGGCGGATACCCGGTGGTCATCGCGGAAAAAGGCTACGGCACCGTGATGGCGAATTTTGCCAAGCGTACGGCGAGCGGCCAGGGGGCCGAAATCGTCAACCTCACCGGTGGGCTTGCTACCAATCAAATCCCGTCCACCTCGGTAGCGACCTTGCTCACCGACGACTCCAGCGCCCTGGCGCAGCGACTGAACACGGCGGGTGCCGAGTACGTGAAGCAAAACGGTGGCGACTTCAGCATCGTTGCCAAACCCGACGGCAAGCAGGTGGTACTCACCGTGACCGGTGTGTCAGCTCATTCCTCAGAACCCGAATCGGGCGTGAACCCTGTCGCGCGCATGCTGGATTTCATCAATGGCGTGGGCAAAACGGTGCCATTGAAGCAGAACCAGTTCACCGATGCTGCCCGCTATGCGGCGGACAACTGGGGCCTGGACTACCTGGGCAAGAAGCTGGGCATCGCCTATGACGATGCGTTCATGGGGCCGCTTACCGCCTCGCCAACCTTCGTCGGTGTGGATGACAAAGGCTTGAAGCTGGCGATAAACCTGCGCATTCCCAAGGGCAAGGCGGTCGCAACGATCAAGGATGAAATCGCTGACAAGCTCGGCCAATGGTCGCAGCAAAGCCATATCACCCCAGCCTATGACTACAGCCTGGATGAGCCGATGTACCGCAACCCTGAGGGCGAGTGGGTCAAGGCACTGCTGGCCGTGGCCAGCGAAAACCTGGGCATGGAGCACACGTTCGGTACGTCCGCCGGGGCCACCTCGGTGCATGACCTGCCCAACGGCGTGCAGTTTGGTTTGGCCATGCCCGGTGTGAAGTACACCGGGCATAACGACAACGAGTTCAAGACCGTGGACCAGTTCATGCTGGACTTGCAGGTGGTCAGCGAAATGGTCGCGCGGATCGGGCAAATGCCGAAGCTCTGAGGCATCTGCCTTCTTGAGCCTGGGCTCTGCCCGCTTGTGCATGACGACCGACCTTCGCGTTGGGATCGTCATGCAGCGCGAGCGCGTGCGAACAAGGCGGTGACGAGCCGGCGACCATAAAGCCCTACAACCAGACCGAGCATGATCAACGTTGCAGCCAATGCTATGCCTGCCGTCAAGCGTTCACCGAACACCAGAACCGACCCAACCAGGCCGAAGATCGGCACCAGCAGCGACAGCGGTGCAATCGTAGACAGGGGATAAGTCTTGAGCAAAGAGTTCCAGATCCAATACGCGAACAATGTATTGGGATAGACCTGAAACAGAAGCGAAAAGACAGCAGTGCTGTTCATCTGGCGCAATAGCGCGCCATAGCCTGCGCCGCCATGCATTGCATAATCGAGTATGAACAACGGAACCGGCGCGACCGCGCTGGACCACACCAGAAATCCGAACACGTCGTTGGTTTGGGCCTTCTTGACGATGGTATTGGCGATACTCCAACAGGCAGCACCGGCCAGCACGAACGCCAGACCAGGCCAGCTCACCAATCCACCGCTGATCTTTATGATGCACAGCAAGCCTGTGCTGGCGATCAGCATACCGAGCACTTGAAAACGGGTCAGTGCTTCCTTGAAAACCACGCCACCTAGCAGCAGTGTAAAAAAAGCGCTGAACTGTAATACCAGCGAAGCGATACCCGCTGACAACCCGGCTTGAATGCCGAGGTTCACCATACCCCAAAGCCCGACCCCGAAAACCAAGCCATACAAGATGATGAAGCGCCGGGGTACGTCGGGTTTACGGACAAAGAAGATAGCGGGCAACGCGCATAGCCCGAAACGCAAGCCGGCAAGAATGAGCGGGTCAATCGTTGCCAAGCCCAGCTTGATCACCGAAAAATTGATACCCCATATCAATGTCACCAGTACAGCCAGCACTCCATGCAAGGGTTTCATTATCGGGTCACCTTAGGTATGGGCCTTGGAAATTTGGCACCTTTCAATTCGTACGCCTTCGCCCGGGGGTAATGCATATTCAAACCGGCCGTAGACCAACGTTTCGACGCCACTAGACCGCGCCCCTCCTGCGTCAGCGCGTTTCGAACATCAACCACAGCCAGTAGATCAAGGCGGCGGCACTGATTGATGCGCCCACTATGCAAACGGCTACCCAACCCGCCTGGGCGTAGGTATAGGTCGCCGCGATGGCGCCGAGCCCGCTGCCTAGCGAGTAGAAGCACATGTACGCGCCAACGAGCCTGCTTTGTGCGTCTGGTCGTGCGGCGAAGATCAGGCTTTGGTTGGTGACGTGCACGGCCTGCACCGCAAAGTCGAGCATCACCACGCCCAGCACCATTGCCAGCAGCGAGCTGTGGACGAACGCCGTCGGGAGCCAGGACAGGGTCAACAAGACCAGCGCAATGCCTGTGGTGCGATTGCCCAGGCCACGGTCTGCCAGTCGTCCGGCCCTCGCCGCGGCAAGGGCCCCTGCTACGCCGGCAAGGCCAAATAGCCCGATTTGGGTATGCGAAAGCGCAAGGTCTGGCTCAGTGAGCGGCAGGACCATGGAGGTCCAGAGCACGCTGAAGGCTGCGAAGATGAGCAACGCGAACACCCCGCGCACGCGCAGGGTACGTTCGCTGAGAAACAGCTGCAGCACCGAACGGAGCAAGGCAAAGTAGCCGCCGCTGACCAAAGCCCGTGGAGGCGCGGGCAGCATGCGCCACAACACCAAGGCCATCCCCGCCATCAGCGCTGCCGACACGAAATACACGCTGCGCCACCCGGCCAGATCGGCCATCGCGCCAGACACGAAACGTGCAAGCAGAATCCCCAGGACCACGCCGCTGGTCACAGTCCCCACGGCTTGGCCACGTTGCTCGGGGCTTGCCAGTGCCGCAGCGTAGGCCACCACCACTTGCACCAGCACGGCCATCAATCCCACCAGAACCATGGCACCCAGCAGCACGGCCCAGGCCTGCGCCAGCCCTACGGCACAGAGGGCCAAGGCGCTGAGGAGCATTTGGCAAAGGATGAGTTTTTTCCGGTTGACCAAGTCGCCCAGCGGCACGATGAACAGCAAACCGGCCGCATAACCTGCCTGGGTGGCCGTGACGACGATGCCGATGGTGCTGGCAGGCACCGCCAGGCTGCTGGCCATGGACTCGAGCAGCGGTTGGGCGAAGTAGACATTTGCCACGGCCATTGCGCAGGTGATGGCAAAGAGGAAGGTTTGGAAAGGGCTGAGTGTGGTACTACGCGGTATGTCGCAGCGCGCCGTGCCGTAGCGGTTGCCAGACGCTTCGGCTATCGCCGCACGCTTGTTCGGGCTGCCCAGCCTGTACGACATGCACTCCATCCTTGAACCTAGTTTTAAAAAGAAACCACTTGTAGCGATTTTTTAACAAAACAGGTTTTAAAATGCAACGAGTGACCACGAACGTTTTCTCATATGGTTAGCGCTTTTCACCATCTGCTTACGGACAAACATGGCCAAACAGGAACAGCTAGCGCGCAGTGAATGCCCAGTAGCGCGCACCCTTGAAGCGATTGGGGACCGATGGGTACTGATGATCATCCGCGAAGCGTTCGACGACGTACGGCGGTTCAGTGATTTTCAGAAGCGACTGGGTGTCGCCAAGAACATCCTCACCGTAAAGCTCAAGGCAATGGTCGAATTGGGCGTGTTCGAGGTCCGGCCTGCTTCGGATGGGAGCGCTTACAAGGAGTATGTGCTGACCGAGATGGGGCGGGCCGCCTTCCCCATTGTCATCAGCATGCGCCAGTGGGGAGAGCGTTTCCTGTACGGTTCAGGCGAGTGCCATTCGATCATGCTGGATAACGCGACGGATGAACCCATCGAGACGATCATCGTTCGATCCCGTACAGGCCGGCAGTTGAGCCCGGAGGACTGTCACCGACAGCTGATTACCCGAGAGGGTTGAGGCAAACGCTCACTGCATGCTCATGACGTTTTTCAATCACCTCGATGCCGTTTCCTGCATTGCCGGACGGCGCCGGGTGGTCGATGCTTGCATGACCATCGCCAGTGTTTCCCTCCACCCGCAGAGGCCGCCATGAAAAACGTCGAACAAATCCTCAAGAGCAAGTCCGAACACCAGACCGTGTATACCATCGGCCCGGACGACTCAGTGCTCGACGCCCTCAGACTGTTGGCCGAGATGAACATCGGCGCATTGCCTGTCGTTGAAGGCAACGAGGTGGTAGGTATCGTCAGTGAACGCGATTATGCGCGCAAGCTGGTGCTCAAGGGACGCTCGTCGGCCGCCACGCCGGTGCGCGATATCATGAGCGCACCGGTGGTCACCGTGGAACCGAAGCACAACCTTGAATACTGCATGAACCTGATGACCAACCGGCATTTGCGCCATCTACCGGTGGTGAGCAACGGTGAGCTGTTGGGGCTGTTGTCGATTGGCGACCTGGTCAAGGAGACCATTGCGGAGCAGGCAGGGTTGATCTTGCAGCTCGAGCAGTACATCCGCGGTGAGTAAAACCCTTGGAAACGCGTTTGCCCGCACGCGCCACAGTTAAGGCTGGCCGTCAGCCGAATCCAGAACGGTCCACACCCTATGCCGCTTGAACGGCGGTAACGGCGCATTGACTGGGGCGACTCACGGCCACTTACTCTTTCGCTGCGGGTAACTTATTTCTTGGCCGGATGAAGTGCTTCGTTCAACTGGTCGATCATGGGAATCCAGTCGGCATCGGCAGTGTAGCTTTCCTTGAGAAAAGCACGCTGGCCTTCACTCCAGAACGGTGCATCGACCAGCTTCACGTCTTCGTCGAGCGGCGAATG
The DNA here is from genome assembly GCF_007680745.1 of Pseudomonas sp. DE0010. NCBI lineage: Bacteria > Pseudomonadati > Pseudomonadota > Gammaproteobacteria > Pseudomonadales > Pseudomonadaceae > Pseudomonas > Pseudomonas sp. DE0010. The sequence goes on along the minus strand of NZ_VEJQ01000015.1, from coordinate 43,737 downwards.
GGTGGTGATGAAGCGCTCGATCTCGACCGGGTCGTCGTCCAGTCCAAGCTGCTTGAACAATTCGGAAAAGTGATGAGTCGGTTTGTCCATGATTCCTCCGCAGTGCCGGCATGCGCCTTGGTGTAAGCGCCAGTCCTGTTTGAGAGCTTGCGCTCAAGGGTGGGCATCAGCGCCCCAGGCAGGATGATCGCGATCATCGTGCCTGGGGAATAGACAGCGCGCTAACGCAGAAGACTCGATAAATCCCAGTAATACCCTGAGCAGATGGCTGTGAGCCAAAAGGCGCAGCCACCCCTGCCCTGGATTTACAGCGGCGCGCGGCGCAAGGTGGCCAGGAACGTGGCCGCACCGATGAACAGCCCGGCAAAGGTGCGGTTGAGACGTTTTTGCTGCCTGGGTGTGCGCAGCACCCTCAGCACGCGAGCTGCAAGCCCTGTATAGCCCGCCATCACCAGCATGTCGACGGCAACCATGGTCGCGGCGATGGCGATGTACTGTGGCAGCAAAGGCGCATGGGGATTGATGAACTGCGGCAGCACCGCCAACATGAACACCAGGGCCTTGGGGTTGCTGACGTTCACCAGAAAACCCCGGAACACCAGGCTCAGCGGTTTGCCGATGGGTCGTATACCGGATTCATCGCTCATGTCCATGGGCAGGGCGCGCCATTGCTTATAGGCCAGGTACACCAGGTAGGCGACGCCGAACCATTTGATCACATGGAAGGCGGTGGCCGAGGCAGCCAGGATGGCCCCGACGCCTGCAGCAATGATTGCGATCTGCATCACCAGGCCGATCTGCAAGCCCAGCGCATTCCAGTAACCGCGCCAGAACCCGTATTGCAGCCCGCTGGACATCGAGGCGATAGCGCCCGCGCCGGGAGACAGACTGATTACCCAGCAGGCGGCAAAAAAGCCCAACCACACTTCCATCGACATCCCACACCTCGCTCATGCACATGTTTCAAAACATTAAGCTAAGGTGCCGATGAAAAAATGACCAGCGCAATTTGAACGATTCTGCAGCTCTGCTTCCGAGGGGCCGGTAGCAAAGCTCGCAGAGCGCGCGTCAGATGAGCGCTTCGAGTTCCGCCTGCATGGCTTCAAGCGTTTCCAATGCCTGCATCCAAGCGTCTTCAAGGTCACCTTCACGCTGCTTGAGCGCAGTTTGCCGGGCCAGCAATTCACGCAGCTCTTCCTTGCGCGCAGCTTCGTAGAGACCACCATCACCCAACGCAGTCTCGATCTCGGCCAACTGTGCATGCACCTGGTTGAGTTCAGCTTCAAGCTTGTCAGCGGTCTTCTTGTGCGGCGCCAATTGTTGGCGCAATGCTGCCGCAGCTTGGCGCATGGCCTTCTTGTCGGTCTTGTCGGGATTGGTTATCGCGCTACTGACCGGCGCGTTGCGCTGACGATAGTCCACGAGCCAGCGGCTATAGTCATCGAGGTCCCCGTCGAAGGGTTCGACCTTGCCATCGGCGACCAGCAAGAAGTCATCGGTGGTGCTTTTGAGCAGGTGCCGGTCGTGGGACACCACTACCACTGCCCCTGCGAATTCCTGCAAGGCCATGGTCAGGGCCAGGCGCATTTCCAGGTCCAGGTGGTTGGTGGGTTCGTCGAGCAGCAGCAGGTTCGGCCGCTCCCAGGCGATGAGCGACAGCGCAAGCCGTGCTTTTTCGCCACCTGAGAAGTTCACGACCGGCTCGTCTACGCGATCGCCATGAAAATCGAAACCACCGAGGAAATCGCGCAGTGTCTGCTCGCGCTCGGTTGGGGCAATGCGCTGCAGGTGCAGCAAGGGGCTGGCCTTGTCGTCCAACGAGTCGAGCTGGTGCTGGGCAAAATAGCCGACGGCGAGGTTTTCACCCCGCACCAGGCGCCCGGACAGCGGCTCGAGTTCACCGGCAAGGTTCTTGATCAAGGTGGACTTGCCTGCGCCGTTGGGGCCTAGCAGGCCGATGCGTGCACCTGGCACCAGCTGCAGCTTGACCTTCTCAAGGATGGCCTTGTCGCCGTAACCCAGTCGCCCTTCGGACAAGCTCAACAAGGGGCTGGAGATTTTCTGCGACTCGCGGAACACGAAATCGAACGGCGAATCCACGTGAGCGGCCGACAGCTCCTCCATGCGCTCCAGGGCCTTTATGCGGCTCTGTGCCTGACGCGCCTTGGTGGCCTGGGCCTTGAAGCGCGCAATGTATTTTTCCATGTGCGCGCGCTGCGCCTGCTGCTTCTCGTAGGCCTGCTGCTGTTGGGCCAGGCGCTCGGCACGGGTGCGCTCGAAGGCACTGTAGCCGCCCTTGTACAGGTTCAGCTTGCGTTGTTCGACATGCAGCACGTGATCGACCACGGCATCGAGGAAATCCCTGTCGTGGGAGATCAACAACAGCGTGCCCGGGTAACCCTTGAGCCAGTCTTCCAGCCAGAGGATGGCGTCCAGGTCCAAGTGGTTGGTCGGTTCGTCGAGCAATAACAGGTCGGAGGGGCACATCAATGCCTGGGCCAGGTTCAGGCGCATCCGCCATCCACCGGAGAAGTCGCCGACGCGGCGGTCCATCTGCTCGTTGGTAAAGCCCAGCCCCGCCAGCAGCTTGCGCGCTCGCGCATCGGCGGTATAACCGTCAGCACTGTCCAACTCACTGTGCAGCCGGGCCAGTGCCGTACCGTCATGGGCCTGTTCGGCCTCTGCCAACGCAGCCTGCACCCTGCGCAATCGCACATCGCCGTCGAGCACATAGTCCACGGCCACCCGGTCGAGGGTATCGACCTCCTGGCGCATGTGTGCGATCCGCCAGTCTGCCGGCAGGTGGCAATCACCGCCATCGGGCGACAACTCACCGCGCAGCAAGGCGAACAAGCTGGATTTGCCGGCACCGTTGGCACCGATGAGGCCGGCCTTGTGACCGGTGTGCAGGGTCATCTCGGCGCCATCTAGCAAGCGCTGAGGACCACGCTGTAAAGTGAGGTTGGATAGTCTGATCATGATGGTCGCGGAGTCTACCAGCTTCCTCGGCCCATAGCGCGAGTGGAACCATGCAAAGCGACTTGTGGGATCACGCCCTGAGCCTGTACGCCAGGCCCGGTGTGGAAGCGGCTTGCCTCGACCTGCAACGGCAAGGGGGCGATGTGTGCCTGCTACTGTGCGCCACCTGGCTGCAGGCCAGGTCAATCGAGGTGCAGCAACAGCGCATCGAGGCATTGCAGGGCTGTGCAGGGCCCTGGCAACGGGATGTGGTATCGCCCTTGCGAAGCCTGCGCGAACAATGGCGAGAATCAGCCAAAGACGATCAACCGTTGGCTGAACTTCGAGAGCAACTCAAAAAGCTGGAGCTTTCGGCCGAAAGAGCGCTGTTGGAGCGCTTGCAAGCCTGTGCATCACAGTGGCCCGCTGGCAGACCTGGACAAACGGGCGACTGGCTGGCTGGGCTTGCGCCGAGCCAGCTGCAAGATCACCGCGCGCTTGAACAATTGCGCGCGGCGGCACTTGCGCATCAGGCGTCGGTGGACGACGACTGAGCAGCACTTACATCGGATACTGGTGTGGCAGGGCTCACCGAGTTGCCGGACGGTGGGGCTTTATCTTGCGCAGTTGTTGCCGGCTTGGCACTCGCGGAGCGGCTGCTGGCAGTGCGAGTCGCCGTTCTGGTAGCGGTGCCACGGGTGGAGGGTTTGGCAGGTGCGGGCTTGCTTGTGGCTTTTGCACCCGCAGCGCCTGATGCAGACTTGGCCGCCTGGGGACGGGCTGCAGAAGATTCGGTCACGGAAGACTTGGCCGCCGTTGCTTTGGCAGGGGACTTGGTCGCGGCCGGCTTCGCGGCAGCCTTGGCCGCGGTAGGCTTCGAGGCCGATCTTGCAGCAGGTTTGGCTGCCACGGTTTTAGCGTCGGCGGCCTTGGCCGCAGGCTTGGTCGCTGCGGTTCGCGCGGCTGGTTTGGCCTTGCCGGTGGCCTGGGTGGACGATTTGGCGGCTGTGGTCTTGGCAGCAGGCTTGGTAGCGGCTGGGGCGGCAGCCTGGGCTGCACGTTGGTCGAGGGCCTTGGTGGCAGCTTCACGCACCTTGCCAACACCCTGGGCCAGTTTCAGGCTGTCCTGAGCATCGCGCTTTAGCTGCTGGATGTAGCCGCGAGTCTGGGTCTGACGGTCTTTGAGCGAGTCGAGCAGCGCTTCGAGCTCGGCAACTGACTTCTTGGCCTTGTTTTGCGACTTGGTTTTGCCCGCCGTTGCTGCGTCCTGCAACTTCAAGCGACCGTTATGCAGTTTTTCCTGGGCCTTGCCGCGCTGCTTTTCCAACTTGGCCAACAGCTTCTCTGCATCAGCCAGCGCTTGCGAGCAGGCCTCTTCCAAATGTTCAAGCAAGCTACCCGAAAGTTGCTGAAGCAGGTGTAACGGCGTGCTGACTGGCTTTTTCTTGGCCGACATGACTTACCTCCTGACTGATGAGAGTGCGACTCATACTATGCTTCCGCTGCGCAGGCCGCTAGGGCATCTTGACCGCAATATCCATACACTGTTGGATATCAACCTCTGAGCACATTGCGCATCGCAAACACTGCAATCAACAACTCATCGCTGGCGCTAACTGCCGTTGCTGAATGCATCATGTGCCCGGCACGGGCCGAGCCCGTACCGCCCTGAACACTGACATACTTCACCACCCACCGCCGTAGGAATTGGTCATGCTTCGATCCATTGTTCTAGGTTTTTGCCTACTGCCGATGTTGGCCGTGGCCAACACCGATGATCAGGACCTCGCCTACAGCCTGGGCGCCAGCCTGGGTGAACGGCTGCGACACGAAATGCCAGGGCTACCGCTCGATACGCTTATCGAAGGCTTGCGCCAGTCGTACCAGCAACAGCCCTTGAAGTTGAGCCAGGCCCGCATGCAGGCGCTGCTCGAACAGCACCAACCGCAGCAGCAAGACGCTGTGCCCCAGGCGCCTGAAGCCGCAGAGGTACGTTTCATGGCCAATGAGCGGGCGCGTGCTGGTGTGCGTGAGCTGATGCAAGGCGTGCTGTACAGCGAGCTACAAGCAGGCAATGGCCCGCAGCCCAAGGCAGGAGCCAAAGTACTGGTGAATTACGTGGGGCGGTTGCCCAGCGGGGACGTGTTCGACCAAAGCCGTGAACCGCAGTGGTTCAGCCTCGCCTCGGTTATCGAGGGCTGGCGGGTGGCGCTGCCGCAGATGCGGGTGGGGGCAAAATGGCGACTGGTGATTCCGTCTGCACTGGCCTATGGCGCCGACGGCGCGGGTGATTTGATCGCACCCTACACGCCGCTGGTTTTTGAAATCCAATTGCTGCAAACCAAGGACTGAATGACCCTCAGACGGGCGCCAGCCCTTCTTCCTTATGCGCGTTGTGCAGCACTTCAATCAGACAGTCTTCAAGCTCGAAGCGCTCATGCAACAAGCTGCCAAGCTTGCCGAGCTTCTCGGCGAAGCGCTCGGTGTCCCTGCATTGAGCCTTGACGCAGTGATCGTTGAACGCCAGTGCAATCTGGGTAATGTCATCGATGCGTGGGCTGATCTCGCCTGCAAGGTCAAGGGCTCGGGTGTCTCCGAATGCCTTGGCCTCGCTGACCAGTTGTTCACAGATTTCGAAATGCCACGCCGAGACGTAATCCACCAGCAGCGCACAGAAGTCGCCGTTGGTGTCCTTGTCTGCAAAGGCAGGCTTGGCATCGCGCAAAGAACGATAGGCATGAACCAGTTGCTCGCGCTCGCTCAGCCAACGGTCGATCAGCGTGTTGACCCCGCCCCAGCGTTCCTGTGCATTCTGACAACTATCGAGCATGGCGATCTCTTCCCCTGTGGGCTGATGCCGCTGCTCCTCGCGTAGCGCTTCTATGGCACGAGACTAAATCAGCAGGACAGCATCAAACCTTGGATTTTCGGTATGCGTGCTCGGAGATTATTCCCACGCAAGCTGCCCTTCAAGGTACGCAGGGTAATAACTTCGTACAAGTGTTTAATAAACCGCCTTAGCACCACCGGTCGTGCGGCGGTTCAGCGTTGCTCGAGGTCATGGGTGACCAAGGCATGCAGGCGACTTGCAAGTAGATGGCCAAGCGCCAACGCAGCCAGGAGCACAAAGGCCATCAGGCTCCATTCGGGTAGCGTCAAGTCGATGAAGCTCCAGGTCAGGGCATTGCAATCAGGGGCCCCGGAAAACAGTTGCCGGGCAAGCTCGTTCCAGTACTGCCCGGCGTTGTGGTCGATGGCGACGGGGCACACCAGATCATCGACAACAACCCCCTGCAACCAGACATGCCTTGCGGCTACTGCAGCGCCACCCAGAGCAAAGCCAAGCGCTAGCTGGGCATAGCGGCGTTGGCCTTCAAGTGTCGGCCCATGCAGCACCGCGCTTAGACACACCAGGACATACCCTGCCAGCAGCACCCGTTGCGTCAGGCACAGTAGGCACGGCAAGAGCCCAAGCGCATCCTGCAGCTTGAATGCAGTGACCAGGGCAGTGAGCGCCACCAGGCAGGCAGGGAAGAAGAAAGTACGCAGGCGGGCCGGCAGCATGGGCAGTGGGGGTCCCGGTATCGATGGTCGTGACTTGAAACGGTAGAGGAAACACATCCTTTGTTTCAAGGCACAACAGTCGAGACAATTCCCAGCGTTGCCTAGGAAATATCCAACTGCCGTGTAAGACGCACCTTAAGAAAATACGTCAGGATTTCTCCACCCCAAACCGAAAGATTACCTGCCCATGAAGCCCGCGGCTTCCCGCGGGCCAGGGTCAGGTCAAGCGCGAACCGTCTCCGGCAAAGGCAGCGCGAGCAAACGCTCATCAAGCAAACCAAGTCCTTCCTGGAAAAGCTGATTGCTGCGTTCGGTTTCGCCAAGGCCAGCGAGTAGACGCGCCAGCTCAGCGCAGGCTTCGGGGTTGCGCTCCATGCGCAAGCTGCTTTCCAGGTAGTCACGGGCCTTGCCCCACAACCGATTCTGCAAGCTGAGTCGACCCAGCGTCAGCAGCAGACTGGCATCCTGGGGATGGTCCTTGAGCCAAGCTTCGGCGGTCTGCAGCTGGCGCGCGGGATCCTCACCGCGCACCAGACCGTACAGCCGGGCAAGATGGCTTTCGTAGCTGCGCTTGAGCGCCGTACGCAACACCTGCTCGGCCTCGCCCTGGGCACCGAGCTGGCGCAGTTGTTCGGCATAGGCCAGGACCAGTTGCGGCTCCTGACGCTGGGCGGAGGTCAATTGCTGCCAGGCACGCTCCAAGGCTTGGCGAGCCGTTTGCGCATCTTCGCCCCGGGTCTGTGCCAGGCTCAGGTTTTGCCCCCAGGCACGACGTTCGAGCGTGGCAAGCTCGGTAGCGGGCAGCACCTTGTTCTTGCGCAGGTCCGGCATCAGGCGAATGAGCGCAGGCCAGTCGCCGCGCTCGAGCTGCAAGCGTTGCAACAAACGCAGTACCTGAGTGTTGTGCGGATGACGCTCCTGCATGGCCAGCAACGTCTGAAGCGCCCCGTCGTTGTCGCCACGGTCCATTTGCAGTTGGGCATGGGTCAGGGCTACGGCAAGCTCCGCCTGAGGTTGCCGCTCCAGCGCACGCTCCAGCAGACCGTCGCTTTCCTCGACACGGCCCTGCTCGTTGGCGGCCTTGGCGGCGCCAAGGTAATACATCAGCGGTTGGCGTTCAGCCTCTGCGGCCCTGTGCAGATGACGCTGGGCGCTGGCCCAGCGCCCTTCTGCCAAGTCCAGCTGGCCCTGTTCGATGGCAACGCGGTTACGCCGGCTGCGGTTGCGCCGGGACCAGGGGTTGACCGCCCCGCCAGAGGCCAGGACCAGGCCGACCAGAAAACGCAACACCAGCAGCGCCAGGATGACGGCCAGCAGCCCCAACAGCGCGGCCCAAAGCCCGGACTGGTAACGGAAGCTGCCATAGGAAATCATCACGTAGCCGCTGTGCTTGGCAACGGCCACGCCGAGGGCCGCCGCTACAACAATGGCCAATACCGCCAACAGGTAGACACGCTTCATGGCTTGTCTCCCTTATCCTCGGCAGGCAGATGTCGGCGCTGGATATAGGCCTGAACGGAGGCAAGACTTTCGCTGAGATCAGGGGTCACGACCGAAACGGGTTGCTCGGCCAGTGCGTTGAGGCTGTCGAGCATGGCTTTGCTCTGCGGGTTGTCGGCGTTGAAGTTGGCCAGCAGCACGCTGCGTGCATCATCCAATGCCTGGGCATAAACCTTCGCATCCCCGTTGAGCGCTGCCCATTGCGCCTGCTCCAGCGTAAGGCTCAGCGCCAGGCGCAGCTGGTTGAGCTGCTGACCGGCGAGCAACGGTTTCACATTCTCGTCGGCATTGAATTCAATCTGGAAATACTTGGATATTTCCGACCACCATTTGGCCAGGCGACTGGCGCTATCGCCGTCACTGGTCAGCGCACCCATGGCATTGGCGTCATTGTCGAATTCGGGCGACTGGGCGCTCAGTTGCTGGACGAGCTCACGCTGGGCCGCCAATTTCAGGAACAGGCCGGTGCGGTCAGGTTGCTGGGTATTGTTGAGGGTGGCGAGGCTGCGGGCCAGTTGCTCGCGCGCGGCGAAGGCGCCAGGGTCGCTTTGCTCGCGCAAAATCTCGTCCGCACCTTCGACCAGTGCCTTGGCGCTGGTGATGTCCTGCAAGGCCGACAGCCTCAGGGTCGCCAGACGCAACAGGTGTTCGGCTTCGGCCAGGCGCCATTCCTTGCGGCTTTCACCGAGTACGGTCTCAAGCCGCTGACTCAGACGCTGTTGATCGCCTTGGAGCTGCGCCACCAGGCGACGGCGGTCTTCAAGCTCACTGGCTGCCGGCAGACCTGCCAACTGCGCGCTGATTTTCTGTTCGCGCTGCTGAAGTGCCTCGGCACGCTGGTTCAGCGCCTCCAGGTGCTGGCCCTGATCGAACTCGCTGCCTTGCAGTTGGTGCACTTGCCAAGCGCCCCAACCACCGATAGCGATGCCGGCAGCGCCCAACAACAGGGCCAGCGCGGCCAAGCCATTGCCGGAGCGCTTGGCGGGCACTGGGGTGACAGGCTCCGTCGGCGCCTGTGCCGATGTTTGATCCTTGTTGGACAAGACAGTCTCGCTCACGTATCCATCCTTTGCATGGGGGCGCGCCGCCTTAGAGCTTGGCGCCTGGGTCGGCAGGTGCAGCGCTGCGCTGCACGGCTGCCAGCAAGGCCGTGGCGCTGGCGCCACGGCAATCCACAACGTGTTGGGCACCTGCGGCCCGGGCCTGTTCAGCGACCCGCGGGCTTGGTACGAACACCGGCAAGCGTGCCAGCTGCGGCCATTGGCTACCAGCCAGTTGCTGCAAGTGTTCGAAACCCTGTCCACTGCTGACCACCAGGCCATTAAGGCGTTCCGCTTCGATGCGATGCAACAGGTAGCCTGCAGGGTACGGCGGCAGGTTGCGGCGATACAGTTCCAGATAATCGACGGTAGCACCTAGCTGAGCAAGACGCTCTGCCAGCAGTTCGCGACCTCCGACACCCCGCACGATCAAGATGCGCGGCGCTGGGTTCGCCAGTACCTGTTGCAGCGCAGGCAATTCGAGCAGGGCTTCACTGTCGTCCCCGCATGCGGGGAAGCTGACATCCAGCTGTGCATCCTGCAGCACCGCAGCAGTAGCCGCGCCTACCGTGAACCAACCCTGGGGCGGCAGGGATAGCTGCCGCTGCTCCGCTGCCGCCAGCAGCAGCCGGGCGGCCGGTTTACTGACCACGATGAACCCCTGGTAAGTGGACAGTTCCTTGAGCAATTCCAACTGCGGCCGCTGCAGCATGACAGGTTCGATTGCAAGCAAAGGCATGCAGCTGCTGGCTATGCCGGCTTCGCCCAGTGTGTGGGCAAGCGCTGCACACTCCTCGGCGGGCCGGGTCAATAGCAGGCGCCAAGGGCTCACGAATGCCCTGCCTCGCCGTAGACTTCCTTGAGAATGGCCTCGGCGCCCTGGTTGAGCAGGTCTTCGGCCACTTGCATACCGAGTGCTTCGGCTTGCAGACGAGGTGCCCTGGCCTGGGCGACCAACAGGGTACCGCCATCTGGATGCCCTACCAGGCCTCGCAGCCACAGCTGGTCTTGTTCGAGCACGGCATAACAGGCGATCGGCACCTGGCAACCGCCGTTGAGGCGCTTGTTCAAGGCGCGTTCGGCTACCACACGATCGGCGGTATCGAGATGATGCAAAGGCGCGAGGAGTGCGTGGATCTCTGCATCGGCACTGCGGCATTCGATGCCGACGGCGCCTTGCCCCCCGGCAGGAAGGCTATCGTCGACGCTGATGCTGTCGGTGATTCGCGCTTCGAAGCCCAGGCGGATGAGCCCGGCTGCCGCCAGGATGATGGCGTCGTAGTCACCCGCGTCGAGCTTGGCCAGGCGTGTATTGACGTTGCCGCGCAGAAAGCGAATTTGCAGGTCGGGACGACGGGCCAGCAGTTGGGTCTGTCGACGCAGGCTCGAGGTTCCGACGATGCTGCCGGCGGGCAACGACTGGAGGCTGTCGAACCGGTTGGAAACGAAGGCATCGCGCGGATCTTCACGCTCGCAGATGCAATACAGGCCAAGGCCCTCGGGAAAGTCCATGGGGACGTCTTTCATCGAATGCACGGCAATGTCGGCTTCGTGCTCGAGCAGAGCGGTTTCCAGTTCCTTGACGAACAGCCCTTTGCCGCCGATCTTGGCCAAGGGTGCATCAAGCAGCTTGTCACCCCGACTGACCATGGGCACCAGGGAGACTTTCAGGCCAGGGTGGGCCTGTTCCAGGCGCGCCTTGACGTATTCGGCCTGCCACAGGGCCAGGGCACTTTTACGAGTGGCAATACGGATTTCGCGAGTGGACATGTAACGCCCCGAACCAGAGAAATGCCGCCGATGATAGCAGCATCATCGGCGGCACTAGCAGATACGGATCAACAGCATGGGTCGAAGCTGCCAATGACAGCCCGGCTGGAGGCCTGCGCGCAACTCTCATTAGCGATGGCGCGTTACTGCCTCAAGCGCTCAGAGGGTCTGCATCATCTTGCGCACGCCTGCTACATGACGCCGGCTCACGGTCAGGGCATCACCATCTAGCCCTCGAAGGTACAGTTGGAAATGCCCCAGAGGTGTACGTTGCAGGCGTTCGATCCGTTCCCGCGCAACCAGCGCATTGCGGTGGATACGCACAAAACGGTCGCCAAATTCATCCTCGAGCGCCTTGAGCGGCTCGTCGAGCAACACTTCGCCCGTTTCATGGCGCAGGGTCACGTACTTGTGATCGGCAATGAAATAGATGATCTGAGCGATAGGGATCAGCTCGATGCCCTTGCGGGTTCTGGCGCTGATATGGCTGCGGGGGCCACTGCCCTCGTGGCCTGGACGCGTGAGCGCGGCCAGCTGGCTGCGGTTGGGCCGGTCGGCCCTGCGCAGTGCCTCGCGAAGCGCCTGCCCGTGAACAGGCTTGGTCACGTAGCTGAGGGGGGTTTCCTTGAAGGCATCTTCCCCATACTCGTCATCACCGGTACAGAACACGAGCGCAGGCGGCGCCTCACGCTCGCACAGTCGGGCGGCGACCTGCAGACCATCGAGGCCAGGCATTCCGATATCCAACAGGACGATGTCGGGTTTCAGGCTTTCGATCAGCGCAAGGGCCTCTTCACCATTGGTGGCACTTGGCTCCAGCACGGTATAACCCTCGAGTTCACCGAACATTCGGCTTAGGCGCTCGCGGCCTTGGGGTTCGTCATCAACGATCAGGACATTCATAATTGCGCTGGATTCCTGAGTGAGTCTCGCACGGTTAAAAGCGTAGACAGCTGTGTTTGAAGCGACGCTGCGTGTCACGCTCTAGACCGGTGCGATAGCCAAAGATTCACTGTGGCTGGCAGATTAGCTGCCCGCCTCTGTCAAACTGTAGACGGTCCATGGAACACTGCCGTTCAATCCGTGAAATCTCCGTTGCCTACACCGCGCTATGCCTTTTCCTCGCGTCCACCCTGCAGGCGCCCTGCGGCACTAGCCCTAACCCTGTTATCATCGCGGCAATTTTTCGTTCACGCCTGCAATGAGTGAAACCATGAGCACTGACAAGACCAATCAGTCCTGGGGCGGCCGCTTCAGTGAACCCGTAGACGCCTTCGTTGCCCGTTTCACGGCCTCGGTCGATTTCGACAAGCGCCTGTACCGCCACGACATCATGGGCTCCATCGCTCATGCCACCATGCTGGCGCAAGTCGGTGTGCTCAGCGATGCCGAGCGCGACACCATCATCGATGGGCTCAAGACCATCCAGGGCGAAATCGAGGCTGGCACCTTCGACTGGCGTGTCGACCTGGAAGACGTGCACATGAACATCGAAGCGCGCCTGACCGACCGCATTGGTATCACCGGCAAGAAACTGCACACCGGCCGTAGCCGCAACGACCAGGTCGCGACCGACATTCGCCTGTGGCTGCGTGACGAAATCGACCTGATTCTGGCCGAAATCACCCGCCTGCAAGAAGGGCTGCTGGAACAGGCCGAACGCGAAGCCGAAACCATCATGCCTGGCTTCACGCACCTGCAGACCGCGCAGCCGGTCACCTTCGGCCACCACCTGCTGGCCTGGTTCGAAATGCTCAGCCGCGACCATGAACGCCTGGTCGACTGCCGCAAGCGTACCAACCGGATGCCATTGGGCAGTGCTGCGCTGGCCGGCACGACCTACCCGATCGACCGTGAGCTGACCTGCAAACTGCTGGGCTTCGAAGCCGTGGCAGGCAACTCCCTGGACGGCGTGTCGGACCGTGACTTCGCCATTGAATTCTGCGCCGCCGCCAGTGTGGCGATGATGCACCTCTCGCGCTTCTCCGAAGAACTGGTGCTGTGGACCAGTGCCCAGTTCCAGTTCATCGACCTGCCCGACCGATTCTGCACCGGCAGCTCGATCATGCCGCAGAAAAAGAACCCGGACGTGCCCGAGCTGGTGCGTGGCAAGAGCGGGCGCGTCTTCGGTGCACTGACCGGTTTGCTGACCCTGATGAAAGGCCAGCCGCTGGCCTACAACAAGGACAACCAGGAAGACAAGGAACCGCTGTTCGATGCCGCAGACACGCTGCGCGATTCGCTGCGTGCCTTCGCCGACATGATCCCGGCCATCAAACCCAAGCATGCCATCATGCGCGAGGCCGCCTTGCGCGGGTTCTCGACCGCAACGGACCTGGCCGACTACCTGGTGCGCCGTGGCCTGCCGTTCCGTGACTGCCACGAAATCGTGGGCCACGCGGTGAAGTACGGGGTCGATAGCGGCAAGGACCTGGCAGAGATGAGCCTGGAAGAGCTGCGTCAATTCAGTGACCAGATCGAACAGGACGTATTCACCGTCCTTACGCTGGAAGGCTCGGTAAATGCCCGTGATCACATCGGTGGTACGGCACCGGCGCAGGTACGTGCAGCGGTGGCGCGCGGCAAGGCGTTGCTGGCCGCACGCTAACGGCGCTGAGTGACGGGGCGAGGGCCACCCTGCCCCGTCGCTTTGCCAAAAATACTCAGGTTGACGGGGCTGTAACACAAGCCCCAATCCGGTCGGACTAGCCCGCCGCCTCAGCGCCTGTTGCGCATCATTTCCAGGAATGACGGCATTGCCGCTTCCTTGTCTGCGACGATTTTCGCCATGTGGGGGTTCTGCCCCATCAGTTCTAGCAATGCCTTGGCCTGAGGGAAATCTTCAAGGAAGTCGATGTTGAGCACTTTCTTGCCTACGGCGCATGCCAGGTCGACCGAGAAGCAGAACATCAGGTCGGCCAGGGTCAATTGCTCGCCTGCCACGTAAGGTGCAAAACGCCCGTTGCGCTTGAGCGTGGCGAAACCTGCCAGAAGCTCAGTGCGCGCCTTTTCCTTGACCAATGGTTCCACGGGCATGCCAAAGAATGCTTCGGCGTAGCATGTACGCGCAGGGAGCTCGATGTACAGCTCGATCTCCTTGACCAACTCATGCACCTTCGCCTTTGCGTACGGATCAGCGGGAAGCAGCGCCTTGCCGCCCTGGGTCTGCTCGATGTAGTCGAGGATCACCGTGGTTTCGCTGAGAAAGCCGTGCTCGGTCTGCAGTACCGGCACCTTGCCCCGTGGGCTGACTTCCAGCACCTGAGGCGTCTGACCGCTGAAGAACAGGACTTCTTCGAAAGGCGCGCCCTTTTCCAACAAGGCCAATTTGACCATGTTGTAGTAGTTGCTGACAGGGAATCCGTGGAGCTTGAGCATGGTTCGACAGCCTCCGGGCCGTATGGGAATGGCAGGGCTGTTATAGCCCTTTGGCCATCGGCTGACCAGCGTCATGCACCTGGTCGATGACCAGGCATTGCCACCACGGACGTGGCAAACTGTAGCGCCCACGACAGGAGTAAACCCATGAGCGAGCCCACCGATATCGACAATGACGATGAAGCGTTCGCCGAAGCCACGCTGACCCAGGCCATCGAAAACCAGATTGAAAGCGGCGAGCCGGCTGCGGCGAAGGCTACGTTCAACAAGCTGACACTGGTCGGGTATGAGCGCGAGGATATCCTCAACCTGATGGCCCACGTGCTGGCCTTCGAGATCGACAACATGCTGGCGCAGGACCGAGCCTTCGATAGCCAGTGGTATGAAAACGCCTTGCGCGCGCTACCCGAACTGCCTCCTGAGATGGATCAAGGCGACGGCGAATAACCCGGCTACACTCCAGATTCAGGCACCCCCGCGGTGCCGCTATCCTCGTCTGGAAGTCAGGAGTCGCCATGTCCTTTTCACCCGAACTGATCGCTGAACTGGAAGTGCTTGCACTGTTCAATCTCGACAGCAGCCAGGAAGGCATCAAGATTCACAACACCGCATCCCCGACGCTCATCGCCGCCGCGCAGCGGCTGCACGAAAAAGGCCTGACCGATCAACCCGACGGTGGCTACCTGACCAGCCTGGGTCACGATGCGGTCGAAAGTGTTCAGTTACTGCAGAACATTCTGAGAGCGCCTCAGCCGGCCTGACCTTGTCATTGCTGGGGCTGCGCTGCAGCCCCTGCTGTACATTGGCCGCGGAACGCTCATTCACAAGCCGTAAACTCTGTTTTCTCGGCTGCGCGCGCTTTGCCTGACTCTTGTCTCGATACTTTTCACACAGACTTTATTTTCCCCTCAGTGCTCGATGGGACGCTTCCAACCGCCTCCAAGCGCCAGAAACACGCCAACCTGTCCCATTGCAACCTGGCTGTTCGCAGCCGCCAACTGCGCACGCATGTCGGTATAGGTCCGCGTCGCCTGCAAGTCCGCCAGGAACGACGCACGCCCAGCCTGGTAGTACCGGTGCGTCTGGTCGGCCGCTTCCCGAGCAGACTTCTCTGCCTCGGCCAGTGCATCGCGCCGGTCCAGCAATGCGCTGTATTGAGCCAGCCGTGTCTGGGTTTCGCGTATGGCATTGAGTACTACGCCATCGAAATTCGCCAAGGCTGCTTGGGTAGATGCTTCAGCTGCGCGAATTCGGGCCCGCGTGCCGTTGGTGGGGATGCTCCAGCTGATCTGCGGGCCGAAGCCCCAGCGGTTGGTCGCAGGCTCGCCCAGGTTGTCCAGGATGCCGATGGTCCCGACCTGCGCGCCGATGCTGATCTGTGGATAAAGCGCGCCGGTCGCTACACCGATATTGGCGGTGGCAGCCGCCAATTGGCGCTCTGCCTGGCGTACGTCGGGGCGACGTTTGAGCAACGCGGCGCCATCGCCCACCGGCACTAACTGGGTCAGCTGCGGCAGTTCAGAGCAATCGGCAGTTCCTGCTGGCAGCTTCTGCACGGGGACCGCCAGCAATGCGGCCAGGGTATACAGGCCTGTCTCACGTTCGGCCTTGAATCGCGGCAGCTCGGCGCCCAACGACTTGAACTGGGTTTGCGACCGCGTCACCTGAGTTTCATCACCCCGCCCCGCATCGCGCAGGCGCTGGCTGAGCTTGACGCTTTGCGCCTGTAAATCGAGCGATTCACGGGCAATGTGGTATTCCTCGTTGGCCGAGCACACCTGGGTGTAGGCCTTGACCACATCCGCCACCAGCGTGATCCGCGCCGTGTCCGCTGCGGCCTGTACCGCATCGGCACTGGCCCTGGCAGCCTCCGTACCGCGTTTGAAGGTGCCCCACAGGTCGAACTGGTAGGACGCGCTTATGATCGCCTCGCCGATGTTCGCCACAGGCACCTTCTCGGGCTGCAAGAAAGCCTCCCCAGATTCCTGCAGGCGCTGGGCACCTAGCTTCACCCCACCGTCGAAGCCCCCTTGAGATTCAGCGATGTCGACCTGCGCACGGGCCTTGGCGATGTTCGCCGCAGCCACCCGCAACTCGGTATTGGCACTCAGAGCCTGGCGTACCAGCGCGTTCAACCGCGGGTCGTGATACAGCTGCCACCAATCTTCCGGCACCGGTGCCGACACTACGCTGTCGGCATCTTGGCGCAGGGGGCCATTGAGGTCAGTGCGCTGGATTGCCGCTTCTTTGGGCAGCTCGTAGTCTGGCCCGACCGTCATGCAGGCGCCGAGCGACAGGCATAGCCCTGCGAGCATCAGCCGTTTCATGGGTGCATGTCCTCGACGATCGAGACGGTGGCGGTTCGCCCGGCAATCATGCGGAAATCCTGCGGGACTTCGTCAAAGGCGATCCGCACCGGAATCCGCTGGGCCAGCCGCACCCAGCTGAAGGCAGGGTTGACGTTGGGCAGCAGGTTGGTGCCGCTGCTGCGGTCGCGGTCCTCGATGCCGGCTGCAAAGCTTTCCACATGCCCACGCAGGCGGGTGTTGTCGCCCATCACACGAATATCCACCACGTCCCCGATGTGAATGCCCCCCAGCTTGGTTTCCTCGAAATAGCCATCGACGTGATAAGAGGCACTGTCGACCACTGACAGCACCGGTCGCCCGGCGGTTACGAACTCATGGTTGCGCGGCGCGCGATCGTTGAGATAACCGTCCACGGGGCTGCGCACCACCGAGCGATCCAGGTTCAACTGGGCACTGTCGACAGCCACCTGCGCCTCGCTGACCGCCGAGCGGGCGCGCGCTTGGCGCGACTGGCTTTCTTCGAGCTGTTCGGCCGCGACCAGGTTGCCCAACTTGCGATTACGGTTCACCTCCCGCGAGGCCTGGGCCAAGGTTTCCTGACGCTCGCCGAGCGTGGCCTTGGCCTGACGCAGCGCCAGGGTGAAACGGTCCTGGTCGATGGTGAACAGCACATCGCCACGCTTGACGGTCTGGTTGTCGCGCACCTCGACCTTCTGGATCAACCCGGATACGTCCGGGGCGATCTGGATCACATCGGCGCGAATGTGGCCATCGCGCGTCCAGGGTGCGAACAGGTAGTACACAACCATTTGCCAGACGAGTACGGCGGCAAATGTCACGACCAACAGAGTAAGGACCACACGGCCCAGGGTCAGCAAAGGTTTTTTCATGGCAGCATCAGGCTTCGACAGAAGTGGTCCACCGCACCGAGCAGCACGGCGTAGAGGGCAACGTTGAACAATGCCCGGTGCCAGACCAGGCGATAGAAGTGCGCACGCACCAGTACGGCGTGGACACCCAGAAACAGCAAGTAGGTTCCAATCATCATCACCAGCAGCGTGGGCAGGAATACCCCACTGATATCCAGTTCACCGATCACAGGGGTGCTCCATCCAGGCCAGACGGTAGTTGCAGTTGCTCCGCAGGCTCGAGCATGACCTCGACGCCTGGCAGCAGCGCCAGGCGCAGGCCAGCCAGCGCATGCAACAAATGCGGGCGGGCGTCGAGGCGTTCGCAGGGCTCATCGAGACTGAGCGCCAGCCGGGCCCTTTCCATGTTGCGCAAGAGTGCAGGTGGCGCGTGCAGCCGCTCACCGGCGCGCAGGCAGGCCGCGTAATGGGCACCCACTTCAGCGATCACCAGGGCCAGTCGCTCGCGGGCGACCTGACCAGCACGCGGCATGTACGCCAGCAAGTCGAGCAGGTTCAGCCCAACACGCAAGTCCCGTAGCGCCACGCTGCTGTCCTGGCCGGTTTGCGACAGGCGAGGTAAATGCTGCATCAGGCGATCGAGCATTTTTACACCCACCTTGCGATGCTCGGCCAAGGTTGCGTGCTCGGTCACCTCGACGATGTCGCGCCAGGCGAAACGGGTCATGCGCTTGGCGGCCAGCTCCACACCGAAGGGGCGCATGACCAGAGTCCAGATGAACGCGAAGAGCAGGCCAACAGGGCCGGCGAGGTTGGAATTGAGGAAGGTGAAGAAATCGGCGTCGTAGGCACCCTGGATGCTGATGAAGGTCGAGGTGTTGACGATGGTCAGCAATGTCCCTAAGTAAAAGCGTGGCTGTACCGTCAACGTGCCGATGCAGATGAAAGGCACGGCGAAGGCCAGTACCAGCATCGGGAAGTCATGCAGGTTGGGCAGCACGAGGAACAAATACAGGCTCGAGAAAATGACCGACAGCAGGGTCCAGAAGAAAAAACGGTAGATCTGTGGGGCCGGGTCGTCCATTGCCGCGAAGAAGCTGCAGGAGACGGCCGCCAGGATCACCGCACTGGCGCCATCATTCCAGCCCAGGCCGATCCACAGGCCGCAGGCAACGATGATGGCCAGGACGGTGGAGGTGACCGAGTAGAGCATCAGGCCCCGATCGAAGAATGGCCGCAAGCGCGCCAGGCGCCAGTGCCGGTAAACGGCGCGCCAGGGGGTGGCGTCGTCGGTACGCAGGGCATGCTGCAAGGTACAGCAGTCCTGCCACAGGTCTACCCATTCGGTAAGCCGATAGAGCGCGTTGGACAGCAACAGCTCGGCCCGTTGGTCCAGTGCAGCCGCATCCGGGCGCAGGTCGTCGATCCTTTGATGCAGAGCTGCCCACCGCTGGACAGAGGGGCTGTCTGCGGTGCCCTTGAGCCATTCACGTGCAGCATCAAGCACAGGCAGGATGTGTTCAAATTGCTGCGCAGCGCGCCCTTGCAAGGCCGCCAATGCATCGTCCAGCGCGTCGATGACCGGCAGCAGGTGGATCATGCGCCCACGCAGCTCGCGGGCGTTTTTCAAGGTATGGGGGCCGGTACCTTCATGGCCGAGCTGGCCGATCATCAACTCCAGTGAGTTGAAGGTCGCCACCATCGCCCCGCGCATGCCACCGACATCGACCGCGCTCTGCTGCCGGGCGAGATAGCTGTCGCTGTAGCGAATGGCATCGTTGAACCAGTTGCCGGTCGCCCCTACCACCACAGGCGCGAGCCGTCGTGGCCAGAAAATGGCCCCAACTACGGCTGCGCAGACGATCCCCAGGCAGATTTCCTGGGCCCGCGAGGAAGCCACGTCGAACACGGCCAATGGGTTATCGACCACTGCCAGGGCGATCATCGGCAAGGTATACCCGGCCAGCATGAACACGTAGTTGTTGGCCGTGCGCACATTCAGCGAGAGGAACAGCAACGTCCCCGTCCACAGGGCCACTGCGATGCTCAGCAGCAGCGGCGACTGCACCAGGGGCGGTACCAGCAGCACTGCCCCAGCGGCGCCCAGCAAGGTGCCCAGGGCGCGGTACAACGCCTTGGAGCTGGTAGGCCCCAGGAAGGGGCTGGAAACGATGTAGACGGTCGCCATGGCCCAGTAAGGACGCGGCAACTGCATGAGCAGGGCGATATACAGCGCGATCATGGAGGCGGCGAATGTGCGCACGCCGTAGAACCAATCGCGCGCCGGTGGCACCGAGCTGAAGAAGCCGTTCATGCGACCCCGCCCGTGCTGCCCAGCCCGGCTGCTTCGAATGCGCGCAGTACACGCAGCGTGGCCTGCAGGTCCTCTGGGTCGAGCCGACTCAGCACATCACCGCGCACCCTCACCAACTCCGCCTCGATGGCCTCGGCCAGCACGCGCCCTTCAGCCGTAAGGCTCAGGGCCTTGGCGCGCCTGTCCATCGGATCTTCGCTACGCAACACCAACCCGGCCCTGCACAGCTGGTCGAGCAAGCGCACCAGGGACGGGCTTTCCAGCCCGGCCGCCTGGGCGACCGCCACCTGGTGCACGCCATCGCCCAGGCGCACGATCATCAGCAGTGGCGCGGCACAGGCTTCGGAAATGCCGTAGCCGGTCAGTGCCATGTGGCAGATGCGGCGCCAGTGCCGAGCGGCAACGACCAGGCCACTGCTGACCTGAAGACGCAGAAGATCAAGGGACATGGGAATCACATATATTCATAGTTTGCTAACTATCAATATACGCCTGGTGCTCCCCCTTCCGTCAACCGGGGGCGACGAAGCGCCTGCATGAAATCTTGTTCACACGGCCATACCAAACGCTACCCACGCTACTACTTCAAGGCTGAACCTGATCTTCCAGCTTCATGGTCAGGGCCAAGGTACTGCCCATCTGCACGGCGCGATCGCGCCATTGCTGATACCGCTCCTGATCGCGTCGACTGAAGTGCACGGCCAGTTCTTCTGCCGCCTGCACCACACCCGCAGCGGCCGCCAGTTCGAGCCAGTACAATGCCGGCTTGAGCTCCGGTTGCACATTCAGGCCGTGAATCAGCCGGTAGCCAACCTCGAAACGACAGCGTGCCTCACCCTGTTCGGCACCCTGCAGGAACCATCGGTAGGCAAGCTGCGGATCGATCTGCCATTGCATACGGCCGTCGCACACTTCTTCTTCGTACAAGTCTCCCAGCGCAGCGGCCGCATGCGGCATGCCTCGCTCGAACGCCTGGCGGTAGCATTCGGCGGCCTGCGTGTAGGAACGATCCACACCTTTGCCGAAGTAGTGCTGCTGCCCCAGGTTGAACCAGGCCACGGCACTGCCCTGCAATGCCGCCATGCGCAGAAGGTGCCCGGCCAACACGGTATCAGCACGCCAGTACTTGCCATTGAGCCAGATCCAACCCAGGTCGTTCAGCGCTGCCACATTCCCCTGCAGGGCTTGCAGGCGCAGATCCTGGTAGACCGCTTGCAAGTCACTGGCTTCGTCCAGGCGGCTGACCAGCATCGTCCGTTGACTGGGCATGCCGACACCTGCAAACAGCCGCTGGCGTCGGGCGACAGCGGGCGGAACGATCACCTGTGGCGGAAGCAGGCGGGCGAGCAGCGAATGGATATTGCCGACAGCAGACATGTTCATCCTCATTGAACGACGCACAACCTCAACCTTCGGCTGTGATGAGGCGTGATTCTGCGCAACAGGACGTCAAAACCTGTCGCGAACGATTCGGCGGCAGGCAACCAACCGTCACTTACTTGATCTGAGCGGTCCGTGGCCAATTGCCATGCCCCTCGCGTGCCGCCATCCTAGAGCGGCAAGCCTAGACAAGGACGTTACCTTTTGCCGTTCGCCACCACTCGCGCCACCCTCAGCCGTCAGTGGGCGCTGCTGCGCCAGCTACCGGGCCGTTCTCCAGGCCTCACCAGTTCCGAGCTGGCTTGTCGGCTACGAGACCTGGGTTTTACCGTCAGCAAGCGCACCGTGGAGCGCGACCTCAATGACCTGTCGTTGATCTTCCCGCTGGAGCGCAATGACAAGAGCATTCCCTACGGGTGGCACTGGGCCGCGAGCGTTGTGAGCGAGCTGCGCGGCACCACCGATCTGCTGGCGCATCTCAAAGGAGAAGCGCTGCAAGCGCCACCGGGCGAAGGCATTGAATTGGTGGCGCGCATCAGTGACCCACTGGCGCGCCAGCTCAGAGAGGCTCCACTGAGCAGCGACATGCAGTTGACCGCCCATGACCAGGGGCATCGGCTGCGGGCCACGGTGAGCGACGGGAGCTCGTTGCGCTGGTGGCTTTTGAGCCGTGGGGACGAACTGGTGGTCGAGCAGCCTGCGCAGTTGCGCGAAGAGATCGGCAAGATTCTCAGCAACGCCGCAGCCCAGTATCTAACGCCATGACCAGGGACGCTCGCATTGGCCTTGGCCAATGGCGACCGGCCAACGCCGGCGCTTGCAAGCTCAGCGCTGCATGCCCCAGCGCTTGACCGTCAGGCGCTCCAGGGTGTTGAAGACTAGCCCCTCAACCAGCAGCCCGATCAGGATGACCACCGCAAGGCCTGCGAACACCTTGTCGGTATAGAGTTCGTTGCGGTTCTGAAAGATGTACCAACCCAGGCCACCTTTGCCGCTGCTGGCACCAAAGACCAGTTCTGCGGCGATCAGCGTGCGCCAGGCGAACGCCCAGCCGATCTTGAGCCCGGACAGAATCGAGGGCAACGCCGCCGGCACCAGGATGTGCATCACCAGCCGTAGCCCTTTGAGGCCGTAGTTGCGCCCGGCCATGCGCAGGGTGTCGGAAACACCCTGGAACCCTGCATAGGTATTGAGCGCCAGGGCCCAGAGCACCGAATGCACCAGGACGAAGATCAGGCTGTTGTCGCCTAGACCGAACCACAGCAAGGCCAATGGCAACAGGGCGATGGCAGGCAGGGGGTTGAACATCGAGGTCAAGGTGCTCAGCAGGTCGCGCCCAAGCTGGGTGGAGACGGCCAGGCTGGTGAGACCAAAGGCCAGGATAATCCCTAGCAGGTAGCCCTTGAGCAAGATCACCAGCGACACGCCGACCTTGGCCGGCAGCTCTCCACTGACCAGGCCTTCCCACAGCGCGGCAGCGGTCTGCAGGAAGGTCGGTAGCAGCAGGTCGTTGTCTTGATAACGGGCGACGGCTTCCCACAGCAATGCGATAACTATCAGGATGACGGCCTTGCGCAGCCAACCGTGCTGCCAGAGGCGCTGACTCAACGACAGGTCGCGTTCCACAGACACGCTGAGCAAAGGCTCCAGCTGCACCTCGTATTCCTGGCGCACAGGGGTTGTGGTCATGGCTCAAGCTCCTGATCAGTAGGCAATGCGGATGTCGTTGAAACCAATGTCATCGACTTGAGCGGGGTCGGCCGCTTCATCGAACAGCAAACGGTGTATGCGCCGGGCACTGGCCTGGAAATCGCTGCCCCCCAGGCTGCCCAGGTCATATTGGTGGCTGTGCACCTCGGCGCGTACCCGGCCGGGGTGAGGCGAGAGCAGCAAGATGCGGTTGCCCACCACCAAGGCCTCTTCGATGGAGTGGGTGACGAACAGCAAGGTGAAGCGTACTTCCTCCCACAGCAGCAGCAACTCTTCCTGCATCTTGCGCCGGGTAAGTGCATCAAGGGCGGCGAACGGTTCGTCCATCAGCAATATCTTCGGCTGCGTGGCCAAGGCCCTGGCAATCGCCACGCGCGCTTTCATGCCGCCTGACAGCGTATGCGGGTAGGCATCGGCAAAGGCTGCAAGACCGACTTTCTCCAGGTAGTGAAGCGCCCGTTCTTCAGCGTCGGCCCGCTTCAATTGGCCCGATACCAACAGTGGAAACATGACGTTGTGCTTGACCGTCTTCCAAGGCGGCAACTGGTCGAATTCCTGGAACACCACGATGCGGTCCGGCCCCGGGCCGCTGACGGGTTGCCCCTGAAGCAGGATCTGCCCTTCACGAGGTTCGATGAAGCCGGCCACAGCTTTGAGCAAGGTTGACTTGCCACAACCGGATGGCCCCAGCAGGACGAAGCGATCAGCCTGATCCACCTCGAAACTGACCTGATGGGTAGCGCGTACCACCCGTTCCCGGGTCCGGTATTCAAGGGTAAGGCCCTGCACGTTCAACAACGGCGGTGCTATGGGATGGCTCAAGGTGCTGACCGTGTGGCCTGGCAATGGCGCAGTCATGGCTCAGCTCCCCTGCAGCGGGCGTTCATCCTGGAAGAAATAATCCTTCCACGACGCTGGCTTGTGCTTGATCGCGCCGACCCTGTAGAGGAATTCGGCGAGCTTGTAGGTGTTCTTTGGCGTGACGGTAAATTCGTACCGAGGGTTGTCGATCAGCTTGATGAGGCTTGCGCGGTCGATCTTGGCGTTGGTCACCCGGATGTAGGTATCGGCGGCGGCTGCCTTGTCGTTCTGGGCAAACGTGGCCGCTTCGGCGATGGCATCGACGAAGGCTTTGTACGTCTTGGGGTTGTCCTTGCGGAATTTTTCGGTGGCAAACAGCAGCGTGGGCGAATTCGGCCCGAGCAAGTCGTAGCTGTCGAGCACGATGTGCACGTTCTTGTTGGCCAGCGCCTGGTCCTGGAACGGCGGGTTTGAGAAGTGCCCGTTGAGTTCGGTACCGCCTGCCAGCAAGGCGGCCGTCGCATCAGGATGAGGAACCGCCAGGGTGTACTTGTCCAGGCGGTTGTATTGCTTGTCTCCCCATTGCTGCGCCGCGGCGTATTGCAGCAAGCGCGACTGCACGGACACCCCCACCGCCGGCACGGCGATGCGGTCCTTGTCGGAAAGATCCGCAATGGTCTTCACAGCCGGATTGCTGCTGACCAGGTAATACGGGAAGTTGCCCAGCGAAGCCACGGCCTTGACGTTCTGTCGCCCGTGGGTTCGATCCCAGACGGTGAGCAGCGGGCCTACGCCAGCACCTGCGATATCCACCGAGCCGGACAGCAATGCGTCGTTGATGGCCGAGCCACCGGAAAGCTGTGCCCACTCGACGTCGATGTCGATGCCCTGCGCCTTGCCGTGCTTTTCGATCAAGTGCTGGTCACGCACCACATTGAGCAGCAGGTAGACGATGCCGAACTGTTCGGCGATACGAATCTTGCCTTCTGCCTGGGCGGCGGCGGGGGCCGCGAGACTGCCAATGACGAGGCTTGCGCCCAGCCCGATGCTTGCCGCCAGGCGGCTGATGGATTTGCGCATGATGGAATCCTTGTCGTCAGAACGGGGCATCGCCCTGGATGGTGGTGCGGTAGAGCTTGCGCCGCAGGTGTGCAGGGCAACCGGCAGCCAAGTGGATCAAGGAGCGGTTATCCCAGAACACCAGGTCGTGGGGCTGCCATTGATGGCGGTAGACGTTGTGCTCCAGCACGCTCAAGGCATACAGCTGCTGCAGGACATCCCGGCTTTCGTCCTCCGGCAACCCGACGATGCGGGTGGTGAACCCTTCACTGACGAACAATGCCTGGCGACCGGTTTCGGGGTGGGTACGCACGATGGGGTGGATGACTTCCTGCACCTGAGCCAGTTGCTCGGCTGTCAGTGCAGGGCGCCAATTGCCTTCGAATCGGGTTTCGGCATAGCGGGCGGTGTAGGAATGAGCGGCACTGCGCCCGGCTATCAGCGTGCGTAGCGCAGCGGGTACTGCGTCCCAGGCCTTGTGCATGTCGGCGAACAACGTGTCCCCGCCCTCGTCAGGGAGTTCCTGGGCATGCAGCATCGAGCCCAAGCTGGGCAGTGCCTTGTAGGAGAGGTCCGAGTGCCAGAACTTGCCCGCATCGCCCAGGCCGATGTTCTGGCCGTTCTCGATGATGTTGGAAACAATCAGGATTTCAGGGTGCCCCTGGAGCAGGAACTGCTTGAGCACATGAATCTGCAGTTCGCCAAAGCGGCGGCTGAACGCGATTTGCTGCTCAGGCGTGATGCGCTGATCGCGAAAAACCAGAACATGATGATCGAGGTGAGCGCGATGAATACGCGCGAAGTCTTGGGCATTGAGCGGCCTGGAAAGGTCGAGGCCGATGACTTCAGCGCCGACGGCGCCGGCGAACGGGTGGACTTCAAAAAGTTGTGACGGCGCGCTATCGATGAGCGACAGGGCGTTCAAGGCGGCTGGCATGTTTCACTCCCACGCAGTGCGCGACTTCATGACGCGCGACGATCGGAAACGCACGGGGGACTCCCGTGTGGGTTCGAGTCGTGCGGCGCATCGATTGGTCGACGGGTACGCAGTGGGTGAACTATAAGGTCATAAGAAAGATATTTTAAATACCTTTAAAGCATAACCATAGTCCGGCCGGTGCATGGGCTGGGTGTCAGATCAGGCCACCCTCTTCTTCTTCCTCTATCAGGTTGTTGAGGCTGCTCAGCGCCTTGCGCGCCGTCGAACGGTTGAGCAGTTTGGCCTGGGCGCCAGGTGGCAGATCGGTGATCTTGAACACGCCTTTGGCGGTCAGGACATCGATCAGGTCTTCAAGCACCCGGATCATGTCCAGGTCGCTTTGCTTGAGCTGATTGAGGCTATTTTCCACGACGTCATCGGCAAACCATTCCTGGATGTCGGCATGGTCGGCCGGAAGCGTTTCGGTAAATTCGTCGAACGCAGCAGCTTCCACTCGCTGCAACTGGCCAGCGGCGTCGCGTTGCACGTAGAACATGGCGATGTCCCTCGTCACATGGATTCCTTCAGGGTAGACAGCAGCATAGGCAAAAAGCGCCGCACGCGTGGATGCGGCGCGAAAGTATGCGCTGTGGGAGTGCGTGGCGGGAAGGCCTGCCCAGGCAGTTGCGCCAGGTCAAGGCATACCGGGGCAACCTTTTACGGTTGCCCCGGTGATGGGCCATCAGCTGTCTTTGTTGTGGATGATGATGGTCGGGTCGGCACCGCTGATCAACGAGTTGATCGTCTGGTTGGACCAGTTCACACCTTCAAGCTTGATGGTGACGTCAGCATTGGCCAGCCCGCCATCGGTGTTGAGCTTGCCTTCGCTGCTGACCTGCAGCGTCGTGGTGCCCTCCACGGTCGACAGCTTGAGGTAGTTGTCGATGGTGCTGCCTTTCTCGCCTTGCAACAGGTCCTTGAGGTCGATGCGGTCACCTTCGGAGCGGTTGAAGTCCTTGATGACGTCATTGCCATAATCGCCGGCCTTCCAGACGAAGGTATCGGCACCGCTGCCGCCGATCAGGATGTCGTTACCCGGGCCGCCGATGAGTGTGTCGTTGCCTGAGCCACCCAACAGGATGTCATTGCCTTTGCCGCCATCGAGGATGTCGTTACCGCCCTGACCGAACAGGATGTCGTTACCGTTGCCGCCCGACAGGATGTCGTTGCCGCCGTTGGGCCCGGAAATATCGAACTCGGTGTAGTGCTCAGCGATGTATTGGTGGACATTACTAGTCGTGACAGCACTGGCATCTACCCCTGTTTTCTGGGCGACATACGTTTGCAAGGCTTGATAGCCCTCGCTGACAACACCGTTCAAGGTAATCAAGTCACCAAAGATGATGTCGTTGCCATTTCCACCGTCGACAGTATCGGCACCAGGCAACGTCGCCTCAGTATGTCCAAGGATAGCGCTTGCCAGTTTGGATGGATCTATATTGATCTGCGGTTTGCCCGCCGTGTCGTACGGCTTGAGATCAGCGAGGCTGACCTCAGAATTCAATCCAATAGCCTGCACCTTACTCAGTCCAGGTACGGTAGAACTACCACCGAGCAACATGAAACTATCAGTTGTATTTGTGGCCGAATCGCTCCAATTAGTGGATGAATTCTTGCCAGTGCCGCCCAAACTGGACAACTCGTAGGTGCCATCCCCTTGGGCATGTATTGTCCCGATAGTGTTTGAGGAAATGGCAACAAGTGAACCCCAAAAATTGTAGCCGTACGTTGTGACTTTTAGTTGTCCAGCACTGTTTATGTCAACCCTGTGAGTTGAGTCAGCCCACTCACTGAACGTGGTACCAACCTTGTAGTTGTTAACATTAACAACCTCATCCAGCATTTTGCCATTCGTCCACAGTCGAGCATCGGTCTGCTCGCCACGCTGGTAAAAGGTCGGCTTACCATCGGTAATGAAGTACGTCAGATTCTCAGCGTTCGTGTTGCCCACCGCCATCTTGCTCTTGAAGAAGTTGGCTGTAGTTTTAAACGCATCCTCATAATTAGTACCGCCGCCGTAGTCGCCGCCTTGCATGGAATTCAGAACATTCTGAAGTTGGCTCAAAGCATCCGCGTCCGATAGATTGACGGCTATATTTTGGTTTACCTGAGTATCGAAATCTACCAGGAAGAGATTAACCGTTCCCGACGTGTCGGCCCCCACGCTCGCTTTGAGTGTCTTGAATACAGACTCCAGCTGTGTCTTCGCAGCAGCCACTGAGTCGTCGGTCATACTGCCGGAGCTGTCGACAATGAATGCAATATTGTAGTTTTTACCGGCCACCACGTTCAGGCCAGATACATCCGCCACGATGATGTCGTGACCTTCACTGCCATTCAGTACGTCGCTGCCCGATGTACCAACACTGGCTTTGTAAACGCCGCCATAAACCGTAACCGGAATACGGCCCACGGTGCTGGCGGAGTCACCCAGACTTTCAGTAGCAGTTGAAGTGACCGTTATGTCAAACGAGCCTTTGAAGTAGGCAGGGGGGGTAAGGGTCAAGCCACTGAGTTTCCACCCTGTTACGTTGATCGGCCCATCGCTGACTGTAGCCGTATGGCCTGCATTGTCAGTTACCACCGTTCCTTTTGGTAAGCCACCCAACGTCACTTTCAGCGTCTCGGAACCGTCGGTATCGGTCAGGGCAGTCGAGATACCGACCAGTTTCACCGTACCGTTCTCTTGGCCTTCGTTGAGCTTGTAGCCATCGTAGTAGGTTTGACCATTGACCGTGTGCACGTCGGACACGGTCAGGCCGGCGTTGGCCATCTCGGTCACGTTCTGATACATGCGGATGTTCGAGCTACTCAGGTCCACTGGGTTGCCAGCGCCCACCTGGATATTCAGGTCGTAGCTGCCCGGGCCGGACTGGTTGGCGTGGTAGACCTCGATCGGGTAGTAGCCGGTCGCCGTAGGCGTGAACGACCCCGTCACCTGGCCGCCGCCGCCCCACGTGGCCGTGACCACGGTCTTGCCACCGATATTGACCAGGAAGCTGTCGTCGGCAGTACCACTGAAGGTGTAGGTCTTGCCAGCTTCCAGGTAGATCAGGCCGGAGGTCTTCGAACCGCTGCCTCCATTCACGCTGCCGTCGGACTGGACGTTGGTGGTGGTGGCACTGGAGGTGGCGCTGCCGGAGTTGGCAAAGACCGTCTTCAGTGCATCACCGGTGATGCCATTGCCGTTGGTGCCCAGGTCCTTCAGGCTGGTCCACACTTCCTTGTTCAAGCCTTTGGACACTACATCGGCGCTGCCGATGGCCAGCGTCGGCATGTCTGCCACAGGGCTGATGTCGACCTTCATGGTCGTTTCGGTACCCAGGTTGGTCCCGTCGTTGGGCTTGTACTTGAACTGCGCGTAGTCAGCCTGCTGGTTGCCAACGCCGGTGCCACCGTAGCCATCAGCGCCGGACTGGTTGAGCAGCGGCACGAACTTCAGTTTGCTGGCGGCGATATCGGCCTGGCTGATCACCTGGCCGACAGTAACGTTGGTCCAGCTGCTGCCGTTGAAGTACTTGAGGCTGCCTGCAGCCGGCAGCGAGGTGATGGTCACGGCCAGACCGGTATTGCCATCCGGGTCGGTGACCTTGAAGTCACCCCAGGCGAATACGTAGTCGGTGTCTTCCACGCCATACACGGCACCGCCTTGAGATACCGGCAGGTTGTCGTTGTCGAGGATGGCGGTGGTGACGCTGCCTTTGCTGCCGTTTACCTGCAGGTTCTCGAAGTTGCCACCGGTGGCGCTTTCGATCTTGACCGTGAAGTTCTCGGTGCCTTCGACCAGCTTGTCGTCGATCGTCGGCACATCGAAGGTCACGCCGGAGCTGTTGGCCGGGATTTTCACGGTGGTGACACCCGTGAAGTCTTCGCCGTTCTTGGCCGTGCCCGAGTAGCTGAGGGTCACAGTTACTTCGGACTGGGACGGGTTGCTCAACGTTAAGGTGTAGTGCGCCGTCTCGCCTTCGGTGAGCGAGGTGGTGCCACTGATACCGACGGTGGTCACGTCGCCCTGGCCGCTCGGCTCGTCGGTCACGGTCGTGGTCACGGCAGTCTTGCTGCCCACCAGGCTCTCGAACTGCTTGTCACCGGCAACGCTGATGTCGGTGATGGCCTTGGTGATTGCAGGCTGGCCACCGACGTACACGTCATCCGGCGCATTGATGCTGACCGTACCGCTTGCGGAACCCGCCGCAATGAACACTTGCGTGCCACCGGTCAGGGTCACGGTCACGCCGCCGTGGCCTGTCACAGGCAGGCTGGTGTCTTCACTGACCAGCGTCACGGTGTAGGTGATCTTGCCACCCTCGACGACGGTGGTGTTATCCACAGCCAGCACAGCAGTGACCTTGCTGATGGTGTCAGTGATGTTGACCGAGGCAGGCGCGCCCAGCACCAGGTTCTCGAACTTGGCGTTTGGTACTTCGGCCTTGGTGATGCCGATCTCCAGCTTGCCCTCGTCCTTGAACACGTCATCACCCTGAGCTGGCGCGACGTAGGACTTGCTGGTCTCCCCGGCCTTGAACACAACGGTGGCGTTGTTGCTCAGGGTGACGGTGAGGTCTTTGTCCAGCACGCGGTTCAAGGTCAGGGTGAACAGAGGCGGCGTGGCTTCATTGACCGAGGCCTGGTTGGCCACGATGTTGACCAGTACCAGGTCACCCTGGCCGGCCGGCTCATCGGTCACCGCGGTGGTGACCGTGTTCTTGCTCGCCACCAGGTTCTCGAACTGCTTGTCACCGGCGACGGTGAGGTCAGTGATGGCCTTGGTGATTGCAGGCTGGCCACCGACATACACGTCGTCCGGCGCATTGATGGTAACGGTGCCGCTGGCAGAACCGGCGGCGATGAACAACTGGGTGCCGCCGGTCAGGGTGACGGTCACGCCACCATGGCCGGTGACCGGCAGGTTGTTGTCTTCACTGACCAAGGTCACGGTGTAGGTGATCTTGCCGCCTTCAGCCACAGTGGTGTTATCCACAGCCAGCACAGCGGTGACCTTGCTGATGGTGTCGGTGATGTTGACCGAGGCAGGAGCACCCAGCACCAGGTTCTCGAACTTGGCGTTCGGCACCTCGGCCTTGGCGATGCCGATCTCCAGCTTGCCCTCGTCCTTGAACACGTCATCGCCCTGCGCCGCGGCGGTGTAGGTCTTGGTCATCTCGCCAGCCTTGAACACAACGGTAGCGTTGTTGCTCAGGGTGACGGTCAGGTCCTTGTCCAGCGCACGGTTCAGGCTCAGGGTGAAGGTCGGCGCAGTGGCTTCGTTGACCGACACTTGGTCTGCAGCGATGTTCACCTGCACCAGGTCGCCCTGACCAGCCGGCTCGTCGGTGACGGTGGTCGTGACTGCCACCTTGCTGGCCACCAGGTTCTCGAACTGCTTGTCACCGGCAACGGTGATATCCGTGATGGCCTTGGTGATTGCAGGCTGGCCGCCGACGTACACGTCGTCCGGCGCATTAATGGTGACGGTGCCGCTGGCAGACCCGGCGGCGATGAACACCTGGGTGCCGCCGGTCAGGGTGACGGTCACGCCACCATGGCCGGTGACCGGCAGGTTGTTGTCTTCACTGACCAAGGTCACGGTGTAGGTGATCTTGCCGCCTTCAGCCACAGTGGTGTTATCCACAGCCAGCACAGCGGTGACCTTGCTGATGGTGTCGGTGATGTTGACCGAGGCAGGAGCACCCAGCACCAGGTTCTCGAACTTGGCGTTCGGCACCTCGGCCTTGGCGATGCCGATCTCCAGCTTGCCCTCGTCCTTGAACACGTCGTCGCCCTGCGCCGCGGCGGTGTAGGTCTTGGTCATCTCGCCAGCCTTGAACACAACGGTAGCGTTGTTGCTCAGGGTGACAGTCAGGTCCTTGTCCAACGCACGGTTCAGGCTCAGGGTGAAGGTTGGGGCCGTGGCTTCGTTGACCGACGCTTGATCCGCAACGATGTTCACCTGCACCAGGTCGCCCTGGCCAGCAGGTTCGTCAGTCACGGTGGTGGTCACTGGCGACTTGTTGGCCACCAGGTTCTCGAACTGCTTGTCACCGGCCACACTGATATCCGTGATGGCTTTGGTGATTGCAGGCTGGCCGCCGACGTATACGTCATCCGGTGCGTTGATGCTGACGGTACCGCTGGCAGACCCGGCGGCGATGAACACCTGCGTGCCACCGGTCAGGGTGACGGTCACGCCACCATGGCCGGTCACTGGCAGGTTGTTGTCTTCGCTGACCAAGGTCACGGTGTAGGTGATCTTGCCGCCTTCGGTCACGGTGGTGTTATCCACAGCCAGTACCGCAGTAACCTTGCTGATCGTGTCGGTAACGTTGACCGAAGCCGGGCCGCCAATGACCAGGTTCTCGAAGGTGGCGTTCGGCACCTCTGCCTTGACGATGCCGACCTCGATCTTGCCTTCGTCCTTGAACACGTCATCGCCCTGCGCAGCGGCGGTGTAGGTCTTGGTCATCTCGCCAGCCTTGAACACAACGGTAGCGTTGTTGCTCAGGGTAACGGTCAGGTCCTTGTCCAGTGCACGGTTCAGGCTCAGGGTGAAGGTCGGTGCCGTGGCTTCGTTCACCGACACCTGGTTGGCGACGATATTGACCTGCACCAGGTCGCCCTGGCCGGCAGGTTCGTCGTGCACGGTGGTGGTGACCGGCGACTTGTCCGCCACCAGGTTTTCGAATTGCTTGGCGCCTGCGACCGTGATGTCGGTAATCGACTTGGTGACCGCAGGCTGGCCGCCCACGTACACGTCATCCGGGGCATTGATGGTGACGGTACCCGTGGCAGAGCCAGCGGCGATGAACACCTGGGTGCCACCGGTCAAGGTAACGGTCACGCCGCCGTGGCCAGTCACCGGCAGGTCGCTGTCTTCGCTGATCAAGGTCACGGTGTAGGTGATCTTCCCGCCTTCGACAACCGAGGTGTTATCCACAGCCAGCACAGCCGTGACTTTGCTGATGGTGTCGGTGACATCGACCGATGCAGGTGCGCCTAGCACCAGGTTCTCGAAGGTAGCGTTCGGCACTTCGGCCTTGACGATGCCGATCTGGATCTTGCCTTCGTCCTTGAAGACGTCATCACCCTGGGCAGGTGCGACATAGGACTTGCTGGTCTCGCCGGCCTTGAACACAACAGTGGCGTTGTTGCTCAGGGTGACGGTGAGATCCTTGTCCAGCACGCGGTTCAGGGTCAGGGTGAACAGGGGTGGCGTGGCCTCGTTGACCGAGACCTGATTGGCCACGATGTTAACCAGAACCAGATCACCCTGGTTGTCATTGCCTGGCGTACCCGAGCCTGGCTCGTCGGTGACTGCGGTGCTGACCGGGGTCTTGTCCAAGGTCAGCTGCTCGAATTTCCAGACATCCGGACCGCTGACCGCCGCGATCGACTTGACGACCGGGTCGTTGGCGCCGATGTAGACGTTGTCAGGTGCGATGACGGTGACCGAGCCGGTCGTACCATTGGCCGGGATGGTGATGGTGGTTTTGCCATCGTCCAGGGTGAAGGTCAGCGCGCCGTGCTTGTCGATTGGCAGGCCGTCCTTGTTGGTCAGGGTCACGGTGTAGGTGATCTGACCGCCTTCGGCCACGGAGTCGGTCGCAGTCAGTTTCGCGACTACTTCATCGATGGTGTCGGTGACTTTGACCGACGCCTCGTTACCCAGTTGCAGGTTCTCGAAGGTGCGACCGCCAGCGTCGGCTGCCGACTTGATGCCCAGGCTGATTTCACCCGAGTCTTTGTAAACGTCGTCGCCTTGCGCTGCGTGGGTGTACTGGGCGCTGGTTTCGCCGGCCTTGATAGTGACCTTCTCGTTGTTGCTCAGGGTCACGACCAGATCATTGGCCAGTGCGGTATTCACGTGCACAGTGAACGTCGGCTTGACGTTCTCGGCGACAGAGGTCTGGTCGGCCGTGATGGTCACGTGGACCAGGTCGCCCTGGTTGCCAGTGCCAGGGACTCCCGAGCCTGGCTCGTCGGTAACTTGGGTGGTGACAGGCGTTTTGTCGAGCGTCAGCTGCTCGAACTTGCCAACATCTGCGCCGGCAACCGAGGCGATCGATTTGACGACCGGGTCATTCGCACCGACATAGACGTTGTCAGGCGCTGTGACGGTAACCGAACCGGTAGTGCCGTTGGCTGGGATGGTGATGACGGTCTTGCCATCGTCCAGCGTGAAGGTCAGCGCGCCATGCTTGTCGATTGGCAGGCCATCTTTGTTGGTCAGCGTCACGGTGTAAGTGATCTGACCGCCTTCGGTGACCGAATCGGTAGCGGTGAGCTTGGCTACAACTTCGTCGATGGTGTCGGTGACTTTCACCGAGGCATCGTTACCCAGCTGCAGGTTTTCGAAGGTGCGGCCGCCAGCGTCTGCTGCCGACTTGATGCCCAAGCTGATTTCGCCCGAGTCTTTGTAGACGTCGTCGCCTTGAGCGGCATGCTCGTAGGAAACAGCGGTCTGGCCGGCTTTGATAGTGACTTGAGCGTTGTTGCTCAGGGTCACGACCAGGTCGTTGGCCAGGGCCTTGTTGATCTGCACGGTGAACGTTGGTTTGACGTTCTCGGCTACGGAAGTCTGGTCGGCAGTGATTGTCACCTGGACCAAATCACCTTGGTTACCGGTGCCTGGCGTACCCGAACCTGGCTCGTCAGTGACAGCAGTGCTAACCGGAGTAGTGTCCAAGGTCAGCTTTTCGAACTTACCAACATCAGCACCAGTGACGGTCGCAATAGCCTTGACCACTGGGTCGTTCGCGCCGACGTAAACGTTGTTCGGGGCAGTTACGGTGACAGAACCAGTGGTGCCGTTGGCAGGGATGGTGATGGTGGTCTTGCCATCGTCCAGCGTGAAGGTCAGCGCGCCGTGTTTGTCGATCGGCAAGCCGTCTTTGTTGGTCAGGGTCACGGTGTACGTGATCTGACCGCCTTCGGTGACCGAATCGGTGGCGGTGAGCTTGGCTACAACTTCGTCGATGGTATCGGTCACTTTGACCGAAGCATCGTTACCCAGCTGCAGGTTCTCGAAGGTGCGACCGCCAGCGTCTGCTGCCGACTTGATGCCCAGGCTGATTTCGCCCGAGTCTTTGTAGACGTCGTCGCCTTGAGCGGCATGCTCATAGGAAACAGCAGTCTGGCCGGCTTTGATGGTGACTTGAGCGTTGTTGCTCAGAGTAACGACCAGGTCGTTGGCCAGGGCTTTGTTGATCTGGACGGTGAACGTCGGTTTGACGTCCTCGGCAACAGAGGTCTGGTCAGCCGTAATGGTGACCAACACCAAGTCGCCTTGGTTACCCGTGCCTGGGGTGCCCGAACCTGGCTCGTCGGTAACTTCGGTGCTGACTTGGGTTTTATCCAGCGTCAGTTGCTCGAACTTCCAGGCATCCGCACCGCTGACCGATTCGATCGAGTTCACGACGGCAGGGTTCGTGCCCACATAAACGTTGTCCGGCGCAGTAGCGGTGGCCGAACCTACGGTGCTGTTGGCAGGAACCACCACGGTGGTGCCGTCTTTCAGGTGGAAGTACAGCTCAGCGTGGTTGTTGATCGGCAGACCGTCTTTGTTGGTCAGCGTCACGGTGTAGGTGATCTCGCCACCTTCGGCAACCGAAGTGGTCGCGGTCAACTTAGCCACGACTTCATCGATGGTGTCGGTCACTTTGACCGAAGCATCATTACCCAGCTGCAGGTTCTCGAAGGTACGGCCGCCAGCATCGGCTGCCGACTTGATGCCCAAGCTGATTTCGCCGGAGTCTTTGTAGACGTCGTCGCCTTGTGCCGCGTGGGTGTACTGAGCGCTGGTTTCGCCGGCCTTGATGGTGACCTTTTCATTGTTGCTCAGGGTCACGACCAAGTCGTTGGCCAGTGCTTTGTTGATCTGAACGGTGAACGTCGGCTTGACGTTTTCAGCAACAGAAGTCTGATCCGCCGCAATGGTGACCAGAACTTGGTTGCCCTGGTTGTCCGTGCCTGGAGTACCCGAGCCTGGCTCGTCGGTAACTTGGGTGCTGACTGGAGTCTTGTCCAGCGTCAGTAGCTCGAACTTGCCAACATCTGCGCCAGTGACGGAGGCGATCGATTTCACAACCGGATCGTTGGCACCGACGTAGTCGTTGTCTGGCGCGGTCACAGTGACCGAACCGGTAGTGCCGTTGGCTGGGATAGTGATGGTGGTCTTGCCATCATCCAGCGTGAAGGTCAGCGCACCATGCTTGTCGATCGGCAAGCCGTCTTTGTTGGTCAGGGTCACGGTGTAAGTGATCTGGCCACCTTCGGTAACCGAGTCAGTAGCAGTCAGCTTGGCTACAACTTCGTCGATGGTGTCAGTCACTTTGACCGAGGCATCGTTACCCAGCTGCAGGTTTTCGAAGGTACGACCGCCAGCATCGGCTGCCGACTTGATGCCCAGGCTGATTTCGCCCGAGTCTTTATAAACGTCGTCGCCTTGCGCTGCGTGCTCGTAGGAAACAGCAGTCTGGCCGGCTTTGATGGTGACTTGAGCATTGTTGCTCAGGGTCACGACCAGGTCGTTGGCCAGGGCTTTGTTGATCTGAACGGTGAACGTTGGTTTAACGTTCTCGGCAACAGAAGTTTGGTCGGCCGTAATGGTGACCAACACCTGGTTGCCCTGGTTGCCCGTGCCTGGAGTACCCGAGCCTGGCTCGTCGGTAACCTGGGTGCTGACCGGCGTTTTGTCCAAAGTGAGCTGTTCAAACTTGCCAACGTCTGCACCGGCAACGGAGGCGATCGATTTCACGACCGGATCGTTAGCACCGACATAGTCGTTGTCAGGCGCGGTCACAGTAACCGAACCGGTAGTGCCGTTGGCTGGGATGGTGATGACGGTCTTGCCGTCGTCCAGCGTGAAGGTCAGC
Source organism: Pseudomonas sp. DE0010 (assembly GCF_007680745.1). Classification (NCBI taxonomy): domain Bacteria; kingdom Pseudomonadati; phylum Pseudomonadota; class Gammaproteobacteria; order Pseudomonadales; family Pseudomonadaceae; genus Pseudomonas; species Pseudomonas sp. DE0010. Next base: position 7,235 of record NZ_VEJQ01000015.1, on the reverse strand, counting down.
GCACCGTGTTTGTCGATCGGCAAGCCATCTTTGTTGGTCAGGGTCACGGTGTAGGTGATCTGACCGCCTTCGGTAACCGAGTCAGTAGCAGTCAGCTTGGCCACGACTTCGTCGATGGTATCGGTGACTTTCACCGAGGCATCGTTACCCAGCTGCAGATTTTCGAAGGTGCGACCGCCAGCGTCTGCTGCCGACTTGATGCCCAAGCTGATTTCGCCCGAGTCTTTGTAAACGTCGTCGCCTTGCGCCGCGTGCTCGTAGGAAACAGCGGTCTGGCCGGCTTTGATGGTGACTTGAGCGTTGTTGCTCAGGGTCACTACCAAATCGTTGGCCAGCGCTTTGTTGATCTGGACGATGAACGTTGGTTTAACGTTCTCGGCTACGGAAGTCTGGTCGGCAGTGATTGTCACCTGGACCAAATCACCTTCGTTACCGGTACCTGGCGTACCCGAACCTGGCTCGTCAGTGACAGCAGTGCTAACCGGAGTAGTGTCCAAGGTCAGCTTTTCGAACTTACCAACATCAGCACCAGTGACGGTCGCAATAGCCTTGACCACTGGGTCGTTCGCGCCGACGTAAACGTTGTTCGGGGCAGTTACGGTGACAGAACCAGTGGTGCCGTTCGCCGGGATGGTGATGGTGGTCTTGCCATCATCCAGTGTGAAGGTCAGCGCGCCATGCTTGTCGATCGGCAAGCCATCTTTGTTGGTCAGGGTCACGGTGTAAGTGATCTGACCGCCTTCGGTAACCGAATCGGTGGCGGTGAGCTTGGCTACAACTTCGTCGATGGTATCGGTGACTTTCACCGAGGCCTCGCCGCCCAGTTGCAGGTTTTCGAACGTGCGACCGCCAGCGTCTGCTGCCGACTTGATGCCCAAGCTGATTTCGCCGGAGTCTTTGTAGACGTCGTCACCTTGTGCCGCGTGGGTGTACTGAGCGCTGGTTTCGCCGGCCTTGATGGTAACCTTTTCATTGTTGCTCAGGGTCACGACCAGGTCGTTAGCCAGGGCTTTGTTGATCTGAACGGTGAACGTCGGCTTAACGTTTTCAGCAACAGAAGTCTGGTCAGCGGTGATGGTGACCAGCACTTGGTCGCCTTGGTTGCCAGTGCCAGGAGTACCCGAACCTGGCTCGTCGGTAACTTGGGTGCTGACCGGCGTTTTGTCCAAAGTGAGCTGTTCAAACTTGCCAACGTCTGCACCGGCAACGGAGGCGATCGATTTCACGACCGGATCGTTAGCACCGACGTAGTCGTTGTCTGGCGCTGTAACGGTTACCGAACCGGTAGTGCCGTTGGCTGGGATGGTGATGACGGTCTTGCCGTCGTCCAGCGTGAAGGTCAGCGCGCCATGCTTGTTGATCGGCAAGCCATCTTTGTTGGTCAGAGTCACGGTGTAGGTGATCTGACCGCCTTCGGTGACGGAATCGGTGGCGGTGAGCTTGGCTACAACTTCGTCGATGGTATCGGTCACTTTGACCGAGGCATCGTTGCCCAACTGCAGATTTTCGAACGTGCGGCCGCCAGCGTCTGCTGCCGACTTGATACCCAGGCTGATTTCACCCGAGTCTTTGTAAACGTCGTCGCCCTGCGCTGCGTGCTCGTAGGAAACAGCAGTCTGGCCGGCCTTGATGGTGACTTGAGCGTTGTTGCTCAGGGTCACGACCAAGTCGTTGGCCAGGGCCTTGTTGATCTGAACAGTGAACGTTGGCTTAACGTTTTCAGCAACAGAAGTCTGGTCGGCAGTGATGGTGACCAGAACTTGGTCGCCCTGGTTGCCAGTGCCCGGAGTGCCCGAACCTGGCTCGTCGATAACTTGAGTGCTGACTGGCGTCTTGTCCAGAGTCAGTTGCTCGAACTTGCCAACATCAGCGCCAGCAACACTGGCGATCGATTTAACGACCGGGTCGTTGGCACCGACGTAGTCGTTGTCTGGTGCGGTCACAGTGACCGAACCGGTAGTGCCGTTGGCCGGGATGGTGATGACAGTCTTGCCGTCGTCCAGCGTGAAGGTCAGCGCGCCGTGCTTGTCGATTGGCAGGCCATCTTTGTTGGTCAGGGTCACAGTGTAAGTGATCTGACCGCCTTCGGTGACCGAATCGGTAGCGGTGAGCTTGGCTACAACTTCGTCGATGGTGTCGGTGACTTTCACCGATGCATCGTTACCCAGCTGCAGGTTTTCGAAGGTGCGGCCGCCAGCGTCTGCTGCCGACTTGATGCCCAAGCTGATTTCGCCCGAGTCTTTGTAGACGTCGTCGCCTTGAGCGGCATGCTCGTAGGAAACAGCGGTCTGGCCGGCTTTGATGGTGACCTGAGCGTTGTTGCTCAGGGTCACGACCAGGTCGTTGGCCAGGGCCTTGTTGATCTGAACAGTGAACGTTGGCTTAACGTTTTCAGCAACAGAAGTCTGGTCGGCAGTGATGGTGACCAGAACTTGGTCGCCCTGGTTGCCAGTGCCCGGAGTGCCCGAACCTGGCTCGTCGATAACTTGAGTGCTGACTGGCGTCTTGTCCAGAGTCAGTTGCTCGAACTTGCCAACATCAGCGCCAGCAACACTGGCGATCGATTTAACGACCGGATCGTTAGCACCGACATAGTCGTTGTCTGGCGCGGTTACAGTGATCGAACCAGTAGTGCCGTTGGCTGGGATAGTGATGACAGTCTTGCCATCATCCAGTGTGAAGGTCAGCGCGCCATGCTTGTCGATCGGCAAGCCATCTTTGTTGGTCAGAGTCACGGTATAGGTGATCTGACCGCCTTCAGTGACCGAGTCGGTTGCAGTGAGCTTGGCTACAACTTCGTCGATGGTGTCAGTCACTTTGACCGAGGCATCGTTGCCCAACTGCAGATTTTCGAACGTGCGGCCGCCAGCGTCTGCTGCCGACTTGATACCCAAGCTGATTTCGCCCGAGTCTTTGTAGACATCGTCGCCTTGAGCGGCATGTTCGTAGGAAACAGCGGTCTGGCCGGCTTTGATGGTGACTTGAGCATTGTTGCTCAGGGTCACGACCAAGTCGTTAGCTAGGGCTTTGTTGATCTGCACGGTAAACGTTGGTTTGACGTTCTCGGCAACAGAAGTTTGGTCGGCAGTGATGGTGACCAGAACTTGGTCGCCCTGGTTGCCAGTGCCCGGAGTGCCCGAACCTGGCTCGTCGGTAACTTGGGTGCTGACTGGAGTCTTGTCCAGCGTCAGTTGCTCGAACTTGCCAACATCTGCGCCAGTGACGGAGGCGATCGATTTCACGACCGGATCGTTAGCACCGACATAATCGTTGTCTGGCGCGGTTACAGTGACCGAACCGGTAGTGCCGTTGGCTGGGATGGTGATGACGGTCTTGCCGTCGTCCAGCGTGAAGGTCAGCGCACCGTGTTTGTCGATCGGCAAGCCGTCTTTGTTGGTCAGGGTCACGGTGTAAGTGATCTGACCGCCTTCGGTGACCGAGTCGGTAGCGGTGAGCTTGGCTACAACTTCGTCGATGGTATCGGTGACTTTCACCGAGGCCTCGCCGCCCAGCTGCAGGTTTTCGAAGGTACGGCCGCCAGCGTCCGCTGCCGACTTGATGCCCAAGCTGATTTCGCCGGAGTCTTTGTAGACATCGTCGCCCTGTGCTGCGTGTTCGTAGGAAACAGCAGTCTGACCGGCTTTGATGGTGACTTGAGCGTTGTTGCTCAGGGTCACGACCAGGTCGTTGGCCAGAGCCTTGTTGATCTGAACGGTGAACGTCGGCTTAACGTTTTCAGCAACAGAAGTCTGGTCAGCGGTGATGGTGACCAGCACTTGGTCGCCTTGGTTGCCTGTACCTGGAGTGCCCGAACCTGGTTCGTCGGTCACGACGGTGCTGACCGGAGTCTTGTCCAGAGTGAGCTGTTCAAACTTGCCAACGTCTGCACCGGCAACGGAGGCGATCGATTTAACGACCGGATCGTTAGCACCGACATAGTCGTTGTCTGGCGCGGTCACAGTGACCGAACCGGTAGTGCCGTTGGCCGGGATGGTGATGACAGTCTTGCCATCGTCCAGCGTGAAGGTCAGCGCGCCATGCTTGTCGATCGGCAAGCCATCTTTGTTGGTCAGGGTCACGGTGTAGGTGATCTGACCACCTTCGGTAACCGAATCGGTGGCGGTGAGCTTGGCTACAACTTCGTCGATGGTATCGGTGACTTTCACCGAGGCCTCGCCGCCCAGCTGCAGGTTTTCGAAGGTACGGCCGCCAGCGTCCGCTGCCAACTTGATGCCCAGGCTGATTTCGCCGGAGTCTTTGTAAACGTCGTCGCCTTGCGCTGCGTGCTCGTAGGAAACAGCAGTCTGACCAGCCTTGATGGTGACTTGAGCGTTGTTGCTCAGGGTCACGACCAGGTCGTTAGCCAGGGCTTTGTTGATCTGGACGGTGAACGTCGGCTTGATGTTTTCAGCAACAGAAGTCTGATCCGCCGCAATGGTGACCAGAACTTGGTCGCCCTGGTTGCCAGTGCCCGGAGTGCCCGAACCTGGCTCGTCGGTAACCTGGGTGCTGACCGGCGTTTTGTCCAAAGTGAGCTGTTCAAACTTGCCAACGTCTGCACCGGCAACGGAGGCGATCGATTTAACGACCGGATCGTTAGCACCGACATAGTCGTTGTCAGGCGCGGTCACAGTAACCGAACCGGTAGTGCCGTTGGCTGGGATGGTGATGACGGTCTTGCCGTCGTCCAGCGTGAAGGTCAGCGCACCGTGTTTGTCGATCGGCAAGCCATCTTTGTTGGTCAGGGTCACGGTGTAGGTGATCTGCCCACCTTCGGTGACGGAATCGGTGGCGGTGAGCTTGGCTACAACTTCGTCGATGGTATCGGTGACTTTCACCGAGGCCTCGCCGCCCAGCTGCAGATTTTCGAAGGTGCGACCGCCAGCATCGGCTGCCGACTTGATGCCCAGGCTGATTTCGCCGGAGTCTTTATAAACGTCGTCGCCCTGCGCTGCGTGCTCGTAGGAAACAGCAGTCTGGCCGGCTTTGATGGTGACTTGAGCATTGTTGCTCAGGGTCACGACCAGGTCGTTAGCCAGGGCTTTGTTGATCTGGACGGTGAACGTTGGTTTAACGTTCTCGGCTACGGAAGTCTGGTCAGCAGTGATTGTCACCTGGACCAAATCACCTTGGTTACCGGTGCCTGGAGTACCCGAGCCTGGCTCGTCGGTAACTTGGGTGCTGACTGGAGTCTTGTCCAGCGTCAGTTGCTCGAACTTGCCAACATCTGCGCCAGTGACGGAGGCGATCGATTTCACGACCGGATCGTTAGCACCGACATAGTCGTTGTCTGGCGCGGTTACAGTGACCGAACCGGTAGTGCCGTTGGCTGGGATGGTGATGACGGTCTTGCCGTCGTCCAGCGTGAAGGTCAGCGCACCGTGTTTGTCGATCGGCAAGCCGTCTTTGTTGGTCAGGGTCACGGTATAGGTGATCTGACCGCCTTCGGTGACCGAATCGGTAGCAGTCAGCTTGGCCACGACTTCGTCGATGGTGTCGGTGACTTTGACCGAGGCATCATTGCCCAACTGCAGATTTTCGAAGGTGCGACCGCCAGCGTCTGCTGCCGACTTGATGCCCAGGCTGATTTCGCCAGAGTCTTTATAAACGTCGTCGCCTTGCGCCGCGTGCTCGTAGGAAACAGCAGTCTGGCCGGCTTTGATGGTGACTTGAGCATTGTTGCTCAGGGTCACGACCAGGTCGTTGGCCAGGGCCTTGTTGATCTGCACGGTGAACGTTGGTTTGACGTTCTCGGCTACGGAAGTCTGGTCGGCAGTGATTGTCACCTGGACCAAATCACCTTGGTTACCGGTGCCTGGCGTGCCCGAACCTGGCTCGTCAGTGACAGCAGTGCTAACCGGAGTAGTGTCCAAGGTCAGCTTTTCGAACTTACCAACATCAGCACCAGTGACGGTCGCAATAGCCTTGACCACTGGGTCGTTCGCGCCGACGTAAACGTTGTTCGGGGCAGTTACGGTGACAGAACCAGTGGTGCCGTTCGCCGGGATGGTGATGGTGGTCTTGCCATCGTCCAGCGTGAAGGTCAGCGCGCCGTGTTTGTCGATCGGCAAGCCGTCTTTGTTGGTCAGGGTCACGGTGTAAGTGATCTGACCGCCTTCGGTAACCGAATCAGTCGCGGTGAGCTTGGCTACAACTTCGTCGATGGTATCGGTGACTTTCACCGAGGCCTCGCCGCCCAGTTGCAGGTTTTCGAACGTGCGGCCGCCAGCGTCTGCTGCCGACTTGATACCCAGGCTGATTTCGCCCGAGTCTTTGTAGACGTCGTCACCTTGTGCCGCGTGGGTGTACTGAGCGCTGGTTTCGCCGGCCTTGATGGTGACCTTTTCATTGTTGCTCAGAGTCACGACTAGGTCGTTAGCCAGGGCTTTGTTGATCTGGACGGTGAACGTTGGTTTAACGTTCTCGGCAACAGATGTCTGGTCAGCGGTGATGGTGACCAGCACTTGGTCGCCCTGGTTGCCCGTGCCTGGAGTACCCGAGCCTGGCTCGTCGCTAACTTGGGTGCTGACTGGAGTCTTGTCCAGCGTCAGTTGCTCGAACTTGCCAACATCTGCGCCAGTGACGGAGGCGATCGATTTCACGACCGGATCGTTAGCACCGACATAGTCGTTGTCTGGCGCGGTTACAGTGACCGAACCGGTAGTGCCGTTGGCTGGGATGGTGATGACGGTCTTGCCGTCGTCCAGCGTGAAGGTCAGAGCACCGTGTTTGTCGATCGGCAAGCCGTCTTTGTTGGTCAGGGTCACGGTGTAGGTGATCTGACCACCTTCGGTGACCGAATCGGTGGCGGTGAGCTTGGCTACAACTTCGTCGATGGTATCGGTCACTTTGACCGAAGCATCGTTGCCCAGTTGCAGATTTTCGAAAGTACGACCGCCTGCATCGGCTGCCGATTTGATACCTAGGCTGATTTCGCCCGAGTCTTTGTAGACGTCGTCGCCTTGAGCGGCATGCTCATAGGAAACAGCAGTCTGGCCGGCTTTGATGGTGACTTGAGCGTTGTTGCTCAGAGTAACGACCAGGTCGTTGGCCAGAGCCTTGTTGATCTGAACAGTGAACGTCGGCTTGACGTTCTCAGCAACGGAGTTCTGGTCAGCAGTAATAGTGACCAGCACCAAATCGCCTTGGTTACCCGTCCCCGGGGTACCCGAACCTGGCTCGTCGGTAACTTCGGTGCTGACCTGGGTTTTATCCAGCGTCAGTTGCTCGAACTT
>NZ_VEJQ01000159.1:0-293 GCF_007680745.1 Pseudomonas sp. DE0010 | reverse complement strand
CCCGACCTCAACCTGATCGAGATCGCCGAGTACCCGGCCTAGCGCGGCCGACCGAACACCTGGGTCCAATAGAGGCTGTGGGTGCTCCGCGGATTCAGGGCATAGGCCGCGCCCATTTCGGTGAATTCCGGATTCATCAGATTGGCGCAGTGGCCCGGACTCGCCAGCCAGCCCTGCATGGCCTGGGTGACCGAACCGGCGCCGGCGGCGATGTTTTCGCCGATGCGGGTCCAGCCGTAGCCCTGTTTGCCCACCCGCTCGGCCACGGTGCCGCCGCCGGGGGCGGTATGGGA
>NZ_VEJQ01000158.1:0-294 GCF_007680745.1 Pseudomonas sp. DE0010 | reverse complement strand
CAGCAGCTTGAAGTCGCCATAGCCCATGCCTTCCTTGCCGGTCACCAGACGGAACAGCTGGAATACCAGCCACAGACTCAGATACCCCACCACCGCGCCCCAGACGGCATCGCCGAGGTTGGTGAACAGCCCGAACTGATTGGCGATCAGACCCAGCCACAACAGCGGCAGCACGATGACATCCGGCAACAGCTGGTGATCGGCGTCGATTAGACAGGCCGCCAGCAGCCCCCAAGTCAGCAGCAGAAAAGCGCCGCCCTGCCAGGTCACGCCCAGATGCCAGACGACCCAGGC
>NZ_VEJQ01000157.1:0-294 GCF_007680745.1 Pseudomonas sp. DE0010 | reverse complement strand
AACAGCGGGATGAGGCCGACGATGGACCTCAGGCGCAGCGGCTCGGCGCTGCCATCCGCCTTGTGCAGGACGTCATAGAAGAATTCGTCCTGTTCGTCCCAGAGGCCGTCTTCGCGATCATCGCTGTGGTTGATGGCGCCGGCGATGTGCAGGAAGTGCTCGAAGAACTTGACCCCCAGATCGACGTACACCGGATTTTCCTTGGCCAGCTCCAGGGCGATGCGCATCAGGTCCAGGGCATAGGCGGCCATCCAGGCGGTGCCGTCGGCCTGGTCCAGGTGATAGCCCTCCGGC
>NZ_VEJQ01000156.1:0-294 GCF_007680745.1 Pseudomonas sp. DE0010 | reverse complement strand
CCGCTCCTTGTATCTCGACTTTTGCCTCTTTGCAGGCCAAAGTTCTCGACTGATCATCGAGGGAAAGCCTTGAAGCAGCGCCGCTCCTAAGGCCTCGAGCCCGATTAGTAGATACGCTCAGGCTTTCCAACCTCACTCGAACAGTTCGGACGGTATCTAGTGCCCGCCCCCGGCGTGAGCACGCATTCACAAGGTTGAACCGAGTGCTGGATGATCCACCCCTTATCAGCTGAAGGAGAAGATCATGTCCTTTGTTGGTGTTGATATTGCCAAGCGAACTTTCGACATTGCCAC
>NZ_VEJQ01000155.1:0-295 GCF_007680745.1 Pseudomonas sp. DE0010 | reverse complement strand
CGCGGCGGCATTCGTCGTCCAGCCGATCACTGACCCGGTAATCCAGGGTATGGCCCTGGGCGTCGGCCAGCAGCACGCAGTAGTCGGCCGCCTCGACCCGCGCATGCAGGGCGCCCAGTTCGCCGTCGGCGACGCGCAGGAAGTCTTCCGCCGCCTGCTGGTGCTGGCGCAATTCGTAGCGCGAGAGGATGCGCGGGCCGCGCAGGCTGCCCGGGTCGAGCTGATACTGCTCGAAGGAACGGCGCCAGGAATCGAGGATGCGCCCGGGCGGACTGGCCGAGCGCAAGGGCGCACG
>NZ_VEJQ01000154.1:0-295 GCF_007680745.1 Pseudomonas sp. DE0010 | reverse complement strand
GACCCGGACCGCGGCCACCGGTCAGCTCCAGCAGCGCCTCATGGATGTTGGTGGTCTCGTAGTCGAGGACGATGGCGCCGGCCTTCTCGGCCGCCAGTTGCAGGCGATCGCTGAAGCGGTCGATGGCGATGACCCGTTCGGCGCCCAGCAGGTAGGCGCTGCGAATGGCCATCTGCCCGACCCCGCCGCAGCCCCAGACCGCCACGGTGTCGCCGGGCTGGATGTCGGCGATGTCGGTGGCGTAGTAGCCGGTGGGCACGGCGTCGGAAACGAACACCGCCTGGGCGTCGCTGAC
>NZ_VEJQ01000153.1:0-296 GCF_007680745.1 Pseudomonas sp. DE0010 | reverse complement strand
TGGAGTGGGTCGAGCCGCATGGATGCGGCGAGAGGTCCAGTGGGCCATGGACGGCCCATCTGGACCGACCCCGGAACGGCACTGGTGTGAGCGGACCCGGAGCGAAGCGGAGGGCCGGATGGTCGGGGCAAGCGGTTTTGGTTACTTTTGTTCGGGACGCGTAGTCCGGGGCGCGCAGCCGCGACTGAAAAAAGTGAGTCGCCCGAGGGGGCGAAACAAGAGCTAGCCGCAAACCTCGATAATCAGCCAAACAGCCCTGGCATTGGCTTACCCCTTGTCATACGCCCGCTCCAACG
>NZ_VEJQ01000152.1:0-296 GCF_007680745.1 Pseudomonas sp. DE0010 | reverse complement strand
GGCGGCCGGAGGTCATGGTCGCCGGGGTGCATTCCAGTTTCGCCGTGCTGGAACTGGCCAAGAAGGCCGATGTGCTCGCCGTCGGGCCGGGCCTGGGGCAGGGCGCCTGGGGCAAGGCCCTGGCCAGTGCCGCCGCGACGCTGGACGCGGCCCAGGTATGGGACGCCGATGCCCTCAATCTGCTGGCCGCCGGGGTGGTCCAGGCGCCGCGCGGGCCCTGGGTGATGACGCCCCATCCGGGTGAGGCAGCACGGCTGCTGGAGCTCTCGATCAAGGACATCGAGGCCGATCGTCCC
>NZ_VEJQ01000151.1:0-298 GCF_007680745.1 Pseudomonas sp. DE0010 | reverse complement strand
ACCTGCTGCTGGAGCGCCTCGACTATCAACAGGTGGACGGCGTCTGGCAGCATCCCGAACGCCAGGCGATCTTTCTCGGTGACCTGGTCGATCGCGGCCCGCGCATTCGCGGCGCCCTGCGTCGGGTGCGCGCCATGGTCGAGGGTGGCCATGCCCACTGCATCCTCGGCAATCACGAACTCAATGCCCTGGCCTGGCACACCCCGGCGCTCCCCGGCACCGGCCAGACCTGGGTGCGCGAACACACCCCCCGTCATCGCCAGCTGATCCAGGAGACCCTGGCTGCCTTCGCCGATCA
>NZ_VEJQ01000150.1:0-298 GCF_007680745.1 Pseudomonas sp. DE0010 | reverse complement strand
CCCTGGGCGGCCCCTTCCGCTTCATCTTCCGCCCGGCGCCGGCGCTGTGGAATTGCCGGCTCGATCCGATCCAGCTGGAGACGGCGCTGCTCAACATCGTCGACAACGCTCGCCTGGCCATGCAGGAGCGCGGCACCGGCACCCTGACCCTGGAAACCCTCAACGTCGAGGTCAATGGCCAGGACCTGGCCCATGGCGGCCTGGCCCAGGGGCATTATGTCTGCATCGCCCTGACCGACACCGGCTGCGGCATGTCGACCGACGTGCTCGGGCGCGCCCTGGACCCCTTCTTCACCAC
>NZ_VEJQ01000014.1:0-126440 GCF_007680745.1 Pseudomonas sp. DE0010 | reverse complement strand
CTTAAACTGCTTTGAATACTTGCGCATAAAAACCCCAAAAGTGGACGGGTGTCCAACATTTGGGGCGCAGCTCACCCCCGTGTGGGAGCGGCCTCGTGCCGCGATGGGCCGCGCAGCGGCCCCAAATTCTCTACCCCGACTCGCGAATCCCCCCCGGGCACCCCCAGCCTGCCACCGCCATCCCCCTTCGCCCACCACCGTCGTTGCCAGACAACATCCCGCCACCCATCCCCCCCTTTCACACGTAAGACGACTCCTACAAACCCATTACCGACACCCTCATAGCTATTTGACACTATTCTGACGTCAGGCCCTTGTTCAGGGGTTGGCAACGTTGCCACCCTTGGCTATCGGGATAACCTGACACCCACAAGGGGAATCGGCATGGGCGCGAGCAAGCACGGTGTGTTGGCCAACCTGGGCATGGCCCGCAAACTCGCGCTGGGTTTCACCCTGGTGTTGCTGCTGACCCTGGCGGTGGCTGCCATCGGCATCGCGGCGTTGCACAGTGTCGGGCAGCGCTTTGACAGCCTGCGCGAGCTGGCGCAGTTCAACACCGACCTGTTGCGCTTGCGCCAGCACGAACAGGCATTCGCACTGCGCTCCGACATCAAACAAGCCGAAGCCTTGCGCGCCGGGTTGCAAGGGTTGCTCGAGCGCGCCCGTGCACTGCCGGCCCTGGCGGCAGCCGAACCTGAGCTGGCCGCCTATGGCCAGGCATTCGAAGCATTCGTCGGCGCGGTGCAGGCCAAGGAACTGGCGCTCGACACCGCCAGCTGGTCGGTCTCAAGCGTTGCCAACAACCTCGACGTGCTGCAGTCCGGCCTGGCGGATGACGGGGTGTATACCCTCAAGCAATCGCAAGGCCAGCAGGGCGGTGAGTTTCTGGAACAGGCCGCGCAGGTGGCGCAGGTCTCGCGGTTGATGCTCCAGGCCATGGATGAAGCCCGGGTACGCCTTGAGAAAAGCCGCAAGGGCGAAGACGATGTCAGCCAGGCGCGCATCGCGCAAACGGTCGAGGCTGCCAGCCTGGTGGGCCAGTTGCAGGCGGCGGTCACCGACAGTGGCTACCAGAGCGTACTCAACGAGGTGGCGGGGCACATTGGCAGCTTCTCCGAAAAACTCAATGAATACACCGACCAACTGGCCAGCGAACAAGGGCTCAAGGCACAGTTGCAGGCCTCGGCCGAGCACGTCACCAGCCGCGTCGATCAGGCCTACCTCGGTGAAGAGCGCGTGCTGCAAGGTGACCTGCAGCGCAACACGGTGGCCATCGCCATCGCCACCGCGCTGGCCTTGCTGGTGGGCGTGCTGGCTGCCTGGCTGATCACCCGCGCCGTGGTTGGCCCGCTCAAGCATGTGATTGCCCGTGCACAGCGTATTGCCGACGGCGAACTGGCCTTCGAACCCGTCGCCCCGCGCCGCGATGAAGTAGGACAACTGACGCAGGCCATGCAGCAGATGGCCGCAGGCCTGTCAGGCATCGTCAGCGGTTTGCAACAAGGCATCGAGCAATTGGCCGGCAACGCCCAGGCGCTGTCGGCCGTGACCGAGCAGACCAACCGCGAAGTCGGCAGCCAGAAGGAAGAGACCGAGCAAGTGGCTACGGCGATGCAACAGATGACGGCCACTGTGCACGATGTGGCGCGCAACGCCGAGGAGGCCGCGCAAGCGGCGCAGGCTGCCGACGAGAAGGTCGACTCAGGCCAGCATGTGGTGCGCCAGAGCATGCAGCGCATCGAGCAGTTGGCCGTCGCTGCCGAAACCGCCAGCGCGAGCATTGAAAGCCTCAGCTCTGAGATCCATACCATTGGCGATGTGCTCGAAGTCATCAAAAGCGTGGCCGAGCAAACCAACCTGCTGGCCCTCAATGCGGCCATCGAAGCGGCCCGTGCCGGCGAGCAGGGGCGCGGCTTCGCGGTAGTGGCCGATGAGGTGCGTGCACTGGCCAGGCGCACGCGCCAGTCCACCGAGCAGATCGAAACCCTGGTGGCCAGCCTGCGCGGCAATGCGCAGCAGTCCGTCGCGCAGATTCGCGGCAGCACCGAGCTGGTGCGCCTGGCAGTGGCCGATGCCCTGCACACCGAAAGCGCACTGGGCAGTATTGCCGCAGCAGTGTCGTTGATTCAGCAGATGAACCAGCAAATCGCTGCCGCAGCCGAACAGCAAAGCTCGGTCGCCGAAGAGATCAGCCGCAGCGTCACCCAGATTCGTGGCAGTGCCGACCAGGCCGCACTGGCCATGCAGGACAGTGCCCGGTCCAGCGTAGAGCTGGCGCAGTTGGGCACCGATCTCAAGGGCATGGTCGGCCATTTCAGGCTGTGATCGGGCCAGCCTGGCAGGGCGCCGCCAGCGCGGAGCCTGCCATTGGCGGGGGCGTTACGCCTTGCGTGGGTTGAGGATCAGCAGAGCCAATACACCGGCCACGATGCCCCAGAAAGCCGAACCGATGGAGAATAGTGTAAGCCCCGAGGCCGTGACCATGAAGGTGATGACGGCCGCTTCACGCTCGCGTGCTTCACTCATGGCTACCGTCAGGCCATTCATGATCGAGCCAAACAGCGCCAGCGCCGCGATCGACAGCACCAGTTCCTTGGGCAAGGCCGCGAACAACGCCGCCAGCGTCGCCCCGAACACGCCGGCAACCCCGTAGAACACGCCGCACCATACGGCCGCGGTGTAGCGCTTGCGCGGGTCTTCATGGGCATGCGGCCCGGTGCAGATGGCCGCGCTGATGGCAGCCAGGTTCACCCCGTGCGAGCCAAACGGGGCCAGCAGCAACGAAGCCAGGCCGGTGGCTGAAATCAATGGAGAGGCCGGCACCTGGTAGCCGTCAGCCCGCAGCACGGCAATGCCCGGCATGTTCTGCGAGGTCATTGCCACCACAAACAGCGGAATGCCGATGCTGATGGTGGCTGCCAGCGAAAAGTGCGGCGTGGTCCACACTGGCGTTGCCATTTCCAGTGCGAAGCCACTGAAGTCCAGCAGCCCCAGGGCGCCGGACAATGCCGTGCCCACCAGCAGCGCGGCCAGTACGCAGTAGCGCGGCGACAGGCGCTTGACCAGCAGATAGCTGAAGAACATGCCCAGCACCAGCAAGGTACGGTGCTGGGCGGCGACGAAGATCTCGCTGCCGATCTTGAACAGGATGCCGGCCAGCAGCGCCGATGCCAGCGAGGCAGGAATACGCTTGACCAGGCGCTCGAAGCTGCCGGTCAGCCCACAGACCAGCACCAACGCTGCGCAGGTGATGTAGGCGCCAATGGCCTCCCCGTAGCTAACCCCGCCAAGGCTCGTGATCAGCAGCGCCGCGCCGGGCGTGGACCAGGCCACCGTCACGGGCGTGCGGTAGCGCAGGGACAGGCCGATACTGCAGACCGCCATGCCGATCGACAGCGCCCAGATCCACGAGGATATCTGCGCAGTGGTCAGGCCAGCCGCTTGCCCGGCCTGAAACATCAGCACCAGCGAAGAGGTGTAGCCGGTGAGCATGGCGATGAAGCCTGCGACCACCGCCGAGGGCGAGGTATCTGCCAGGGGGCGAAGGCGAGCGGAGGTGGCATCGGTCATGAAAAAATCCTTGTAAGGGTATACGCCGTGGTTTTCAGACTAACGCCAGGCGAGGTGACAGCAGCGATACAGCGATCATTGCTTTTAACCGTACAGTCGTTAACTATCAGGCGCTCTGGTATGACGGCATTGCAGGGGTAGGGGTGATGTACAAGGTTTACGGCGATTATCAATCGGGTAACTGCTACAAGGTCAAGCTGATGCTCAGCCTGTTGGGGCGGCCTTATGAGTGGCACCCGGTGGACATCCTCAAGGGCGAGACCGAGACGCCCGAGTTCCTGGCCATGAACCCCAACGGCAAGGTGCCGGTGTTGCAGCTTGAGGACGGCAGTTACCTGTGGGAATCCAATGCCATCCTCAACTACCTGGCCGACGGCAGCGAGTTCCTGCCAGCCGAGCCGCGCCTGCGCACCCAGGTGCTGCAGTGGCAGTTCTTCGAACAATACAGCCATGAGCCGTATATCGCCGTGGCACGCTTCATTCAGTTCTACCTGGGGCTACCGGATGATCGCGTCGAGGAGTACCGCAAGTTGCACAAGGGCGGCTACAAGGCGCTGCGTGTGATGGAGCGGCAGTTGCTGGTGACCCCGTATCTGGTGGGGGACCAGTATTCCATTGCCGATGTGGCGTTGTATGCCTACACCCATGTGGCGCAGCAAGGCGGTTTCGACCTGACGGACTACCCGGCCGTGCGCGCATGGCTGGAGCGGGTGAGCAGCCATCCGCGGCATGTGCCGATGGTAGGGTGAACCACGAGGTCGTGTAGGAGCGTCCTTGCCGGGGCGCCGGACCGGCCGCGATGGGCCGCAAAGCGGCCCCGTCGATACATGCTGCGGAGCTGAAATCAAGGGGGCGCGCTACGCAGCCCATCGCGGCCGGTCCGGCGCCCCGGCAAGGCCGCTCCGGACCTCGCTGGCTTGCGGGTGCCAAGGCAGCACCCGCCACTGTGGCTCAATGGTTACCAAACCGCTCATCCAGGTAAGCAATGATGGCCTTGGACTCATACATCCAGGTCACCTTGCCCGCTTCCTCGATGCGCAGGCATGGCACTTTGATCCGGCCACCGCCTTGCTCCAGGGCCTGGCGGTGCACAGGGTCGTTCTTGGCGTCGCGCAACGCCACCGGCACGTTCAGGCGGTGCAAGGTGCGGCGGGTCTTGACGCAGAATGGGCAGGCATGGAACTGGTAGAGCGCCAGGCCCTTGGCCGCCTCGTCCACGCCGGCCTGGGCCGCCGGGTCGCGCTTGCGCTTGGCCGGGCGGCTGACCCAGTCGCCGAATACGATAAGCTGGCCGAGGCCAACCCGCAGGGCTTTGACGATCATCTACAAACTCCTGAAATGAAAAAGGCCGACCGGCAGGGGTCGGCCTGGGTGACGCAGCCGGTTACTTGATCAGGCTGAGGAACTCGCTGCGGGTGGCCGCGTTGGCGCGGAACTCACCCAGCATCACCGACGTGATCATGCTCGAATTCTGTTTCTCCACACCGCGCATCATCATGCACATGTGCTTGGCCTCGATGACCACGGCAACGCCGGCGGCACCGGTGACCTGCTGTACGGCATCGGCGATCTGGCGGCTGAGGTTTTCCTGGATCTGCAGGCGACGAGCGTACATGTCGACGATACGCGCCACTTTCGACAGGCCCAGCACCTTGCCCTTGGGCAGGTAGGCCACGTGGGCCTTGCCGATGAAGGGCAGCATGTGATGCTCGCACATCGAATACAGCTCGATGTCCCGGACCAGCACCATTTCGCTGTTGTCGGAACTGAACAACGCGTTGTTGGTCACTTCTTCCAGTGTTTGCTCATAACCGCGGCAAAGATACTTCATCGCCTTTGCAGCCCGCTTGGGCGTGTCGAGCAGGCCCTCACGGGAGACGTCCTCGCCAATCTGGCTGAGGATCTCGGTGTAGTTCTGTTCCAGGGACATGGATCTACCTGTGGGAAAAATCGCAAAAACGAAGGTTACGGCGGCAAGGGCGGCGCTGCAAGCGCGGCGTTACTCGTCGCGGCCTTCGAGCATGGTTCGCTTGAGCATCACATACACGGCGCCAGTGCCCCCGTGGCGGGCACTGCAGGAGGCAAAGCCGAGCACTTGCGGGTGCTGGCGTAGCCAGGTGTTGACGTGGCTCTTGATCATGGGGCGCTTGCCATCCAAGCGTGCCGCCTTGCCGTGGGTGACCCGCACACAGCGTACTTCCAGGCGGGTCGCTTCGGCGATGAAATCCCAAAGTGTCTCGCGCGCCTTTTCAACGGTCATGCCGTGCAGGTCCAGGCTGCCTTCGAACGGTATCTGCCCAAGCTTGAGCTTGCGCAGCTGGGTTTCCTGAACGCCGTCCCGGCGCCACATCAATTCGTCTTCGGCGCCCACGTCGATGACGAACTGGTCGGACATACCATCGATGACCAATGCCTTGTCGCTGGACACGGTCGCCGCCTGGCGCAGGCCGGCCAGCTTCTGGCGATCGGCCTTGGGCTTGCCGACCTCGGCACGGTCGTGCGTGATCGGCTTGACGCCGCGCACTTCGGCCTTGAACAGGGAAAAATCGTCGTCTTGCATGATGCCTCCACGTGGGCGGCGTAGTTTACGCGAGTGCGCGGCGGTGTGCAGCCATGGTGGTTAGGTGGGGAAGGGGGACGGTGGACTACTGTAGGAGCGGCCCTTGTGCCGCGATGGGGCGCGCAGCGGCCCCGGCGATATAGGTTGCCAAGCTGAAATCCTGGGGCCGCTGCGCGCCCCATCGCGGCCGGTCCGGCGTCCCGGCAAGGCCGCTCCTACCGGGGGGCAGCGTTTGCAGGGACCTCACTCATGCTTTTTCATCAAGTGAGGCGACATGTTCAGCTCCCGAGCCCGGCGCAGGCGGATGCGGCTCAGGCGCCAGAAGCGTACGCCGAGCCACAGCATCAACAGCCCCACCACCGTCAAGGTGGCGGCAAGCGGCTTGTTGGCGTTGAGTTCAGCCAGGGCAGGGTAGTTGCCCAACAGCCCGGCCACGCCGGCCATGGCCAGCAACACACCGAGGGTGGCCAGCAGCGCGGAAAGCGCAGCACCCAGGCGTGCGCCCCAGCTGCGCGGTTCGCGCGGGCGCAGGCGCTTGGCGTCGATACTGCCTTTGAGCTTCATCCTGCTCTCCTGTAGAGGTATGGGCCCTTCGACCCACAATCACACCTCCGGTTCCTGCCTGCCGCCACCCACCTGATCGGGTCAGATCAGGCTGGCCGTCGGCGCCACGCACGCGAAGTTGTCGGCCATCACGGCCATTTCACACCGGTGGATCTGCGCCGCTGGAATCACTTGGTCGTTAAAAGCCAGGTCACGGGTGGCCGACGCATCTTCCACCAGGGTGCACCGGTAACCATAGTCCTTGGCACGGCGCACGGTGGTGCTGACGCTGGAGTGGCTCATGAAGCCGCAGACGATCAGGTCGAGATGGCCGAGTGCCTGCAACGTCTCGTGCAGCTTGGTGTTCTTGAAGGCATTGGGCATGCGTTTTTCGATGACGGTCTCACCTTCCAGCGGTTCGAGCCCCGGAATGAACTGACCTGCAGGGCCCTGGGGGTCGAAGCGCCCGCCAACGGTGCCCAGATGGCGAACATGGATGATCGGGCGGCCGCTCTTGCGCGCGGCGTCGAGCAACCTGGCGATGTTGGCCACGGCCTCATCCATGCCCGACAGCGCCAGGGGCCCGGTCAGGTACTCCTTCTGCGCATCAATGATGATCAGGCTGGCTTGGCTCAGCTTGGCCGGCGGGTAATCGCGGCCAGTGAGGCGGAACATCGTGGTTGGAACGGACATCAAGGGCTCCTTGGTATAGGGCTTTTGTGCGCCTATTCTCCCCTGCCTTGGCGACAATGGGAATGGTTGACAACGCAAGCGGCGTGGTTGCTGGCTTGTGGCTACCGTACGGGCGATTGCAGGGAACAAATCCGGGGCCTGGGCTGTTAGACTTTCGGCCAGTCTGAATTAGGAGTTTCCCGTGATCACATCCCGTCTGCGCACGCTGCGCGACTACATCCGTTGGGCGGTCAGCCGCTTTCATGAGCACGACCTGTTCTTCGGCCATGGTGCCGACAACGCCTGGGATGAAGCCCGGTTGCTGGTGCTGGGGGCGGTCCACCTGCCGTTTGAGGTGGCCGACAGCTACCTGGACTGCATGCTCGAGGATGCCGAGCGCGTACAGCTGCAGCACTTGCTCAAGCGCCGCATCGAAGAACGGGTGCCCACCGCCTACCTGCTGGGCGAGGCCTGGTTCTGTGGCATGTCGTTCATCGTCGATGAGCGCGTGCTGGTGCCGCGCTCTCCCATTGGCGAGCTGCTGGAAAAGCGCCTTGAGCCGTGGCTGGGCGCTGAGCCAGGCCGCATTCTGGACCTGTGCACCGGCTCCGGCTGCATCGGGATCGTCGCCGCCGACGTCTTCCCGCAGGCCGAGGTGGTGCTGGCCGACCTGTCGTTCGAAGCGCTCGAAGTGGCCAACCAGAACATCGAGCGCCATGGCCTCGATGGCCGGGTGTACACCGTGCAGGGCGACGGTTTCGAAGGGTTGCCGGGCCAGCGCTTCGACCTGATCCTGTCCAACCCGCCCTACGTGGACGCCGAAGACTTCGACGACATGCCGGCCGAATACCACCACGAACCGGAGCTAGGCCTTGCTTGCGGTGCCGATGGTCTGGACCTGGTACGGCGCATGCTGGCCGATGCGGCCGACCACCTGACCGAAAAGGGCTTGCTGATCGTGGAGGTGGGCAACAGCCAGGTTCATGTCGAGGCGCTGTACCCGGAAGTCGATTTCGCCTGGCTTGAATTCGAGCGCGGCGGGCATGGGGTATTCATGCTCACCGCCGAGCAGTGCCGTCAGCATCAGGCGTTGTTCAAAGACCGCGTCTGAGGGCGCGTGGGTGCAACGGGTGTCAGGCGCCCGTTTCGCCCAACCCGTTTTCAAAACGCCCGAGGCCCATGAAACGCCAGGCCCAGGGTTTCAACGCGTGGCGATCCAGATCAGCAGCCCGGCTTGAAACAGTGCAAAGGCCACCAGGCAGGTGATGGTGAACCGCAAGCCGCTGTCTTCGCGCTGGTACTTGGCCACACGCTCATCACGCTCGCGCAAGCGGGCCTCGCCTTCCTGCAACTGCTGGTCTGCCTGCTGCAACAGCTGTGCGGCATCCAGAAGGCCCAGGCGCTGCACGCGCTCGCTGTTCCAGCCTACCTCCAGCTGGTCTACCCGGGTCTCGGCCGTTCGGCCCTTGAGCACTTGCCCGTCTTCGTATTGCACCTCAAGGCCTGCCCCGCGCAGGCACTGGTCTCGGCGCAGGCGCGAGTCCTCCTCCAGCGCATTCTTGCTCGGCAGCGCAAAGGCCTCTACCCGATAATTCGGCCATTTGCGCTGCAGCCACTGGGCGGCCTGGGCCAGCAGGAAGCGGCCCAGGCCGCGATTGACCGGCTCCAGTTGCAGGCCATGCTCATCCCCAAGGCGCACGCACCGCGTCTGGTGATCTACGCGTATGTCCACCTGGTTATGGCCCTTGTGCACCTTCTGGCCGGGCAACGCAATCTGCATGCGCAGCAGGCTGTGGGCCGGGTCGTGGCGCTCGGCATAGCCGAACTGTACGAAACGCAGGGGGCGGGCGCCGGTTACGCGGTCGCCAGGCAGCGGCGCCAGGCGCAGCAACTGGTGATGCTCGACGGCCAGGTCCGCCCAGGGCAGGGCGGGGGTGTGTTGGGGCTCTTCAGCCGGCTCTGTGGCAGCAGGTGGTGTGGTCATCAGGGCATGTCCTTGGCTATGCACGCTGTATCGGCCGCCGCTGCGCAGACCTGAGCCCGTCGATCAGGCCGATGGCAACTGGCGAATGAACGCGACGATCTGCTCGCCCAGCTCCCGTGCCAATGGCAACTGCGGGTTCTGGTAGCTCTCGCGCTGTTCGCTCATGTCCTTGGGGCTGATGCGCAGCATGTGGTTCATGCCTTCGATCAGCACCAGGTGGGCATCGGGTTTGGCGTCCTTGAGCTTCTGCGCATCGGCCACGTCCACCTGCACGTCGTTGCGTCCCTGCACGATCAGCGCTGGCATGGGCAGCCGTGCAAACGCGGCTGCCGGGTCCTGCCGGAACAAGGTGATCAGGTAGGGCTGCACGCTGGGGCGAAACACCTGGCGCAGCGGTGCGGGTACGTCCAGGCTCGTCTGGCCGGCTTCCAGGCGGTCAAGCAGGGCACTGCCACGGGCCAGCTGCGCAGGCGGCAGGCGCTCGGCAAGCTGCTCGCGCACCACTTCGGCCAAGGGCCTGCCGCTGCCGGCCAGGCTGATCACCGCACTGGCCCCGGCCTGCTCGGCGGCCAGGCTGGCGATCAGCGCACCTTCGCTGTGGCCGATCAGGATCAACGAGCCGAAGCGGGGGTCGGCCTTGAGCTTGTGGCCCCAGGCCACCACGTCGGCGACATAACGCTCCACGCTCAGGTCGCGTTCATCGGGCGTAGCCGGTTGGCTGGCGGCCACGCCGCGCTTGTCGTAGCGCACGCTGGCGATATTCGCATTGGCCAGCAGCAAAGCCAGGCGCTTCAAGTTGTCCACGCGCCCGCCAGCCGGGTTGTTGCCGTCGCGGTCAGTGGGCCCGGAGCCTGCGATGATCAGCACCACCGGCGGCGGGGTGTCCTGCTGGGGTAACAACAGGCTGCCGTGCAATACGCCCTGACCGGTGTCCAGGTCGATGGGGCGGTGCAGGACGGTGGGGGTGGCGGCATGGCAAAGGCTGGTCAACAGCAGGCAAAGCAGGGCAATGAAACGCGGCATCGTGCGCAACTACACAGGGGGAGATAGCACTTTGACCTACAGTGGCCGTGGAAGGTTCTAGGGCCAGGCCCAAGGCCCCGCATCGCCCGGAACGACGCGCTCGCCAACCGGCCCGCACACGCGGGCAATCCATCTGTATACTGCCGCTTTCGTTCACTTCAGGCAGATCTCGCGGAGCGTCCATGTCCGGCAATACCTACGGCAAGCTGTTCACTGTCACCACCGCTGGCGAAAGCCATGGCCCGGCGTTGGTCGCCATTGTCGATGGGTGCCCGCCAGGCCTTGAGATCTCCCTTGCCGACCTGCAGCACGACCTGGACCGGCGCAAGCCCGGCACCAGCCGCCACACCACCCAGCGCCAGGAACCCGATGAGGTGGAAATCCTCTCTGGCGTGTTCGAAGGGCGCACCACCGGTTGCTCCATTGGCCTGCTGATCCGCAACACCGACCAGAAGTCCAAGGACTACTCGGCCATCAAGGACCTGTTCCGCCCGGCCCACGCCGACTACACCTATCACCACAAATACGGCACCCGCGACTACCGTGGCGGCGGGCGTAGTTCGGCCCGCGAAACCGCCATGCGCGTGGCTGCCGGCGCCATCGCCAAGAAGTACCTGGCCACCCAGGGCATCACCGTGCGCGGCTACATGAGCCAGCTGGGCCCGATCCAGATCCCTTTCAAGACCTGGGAGTCGGTTGAGCAGAACGCTTTCTTCAGCCCCGACCCGAGCAAGGTGCCGGAGCTTGAGGCGTACATGGATCAGCTGCGCCGGGATCAGGATTCGGTCGGCGCCAAGATCACCGTGGTGGCCGAAGGCGTCATGCCGGGCCTGGGCGAGCCGATTTTCGATCGCCTGGACGCCGAGCTGGCCCATGCGCTGATGAGCATCAATGCCGTGAAAGGCGTGGAAATCGGTGCAGGCTTTGCCAGCGTCGCGCAGCGCGGCACCGAGCACCGCGACGAGATGACCCCGCAGGGTTTTCTCAGCAACAACGCAGGCGGCATTCTGGGTGGTATCTCCTCGGGCCAGCCGATCGTTGCCCACCTGGCATTGAAGCCTACCTCGAGCATCACCGTGCCGGGCCGCTCGGTGGACGTGGACGGCAACCCGGTGGACGTCATTACCAAAGGCCGGCATGACCCCTGCGTAGGCATTCGCGCCACCCCGATCGCCGAGGCGATGATGGCCATCGCGCTGATGGATCACCTGTTGCGCCACCGTGCCCAGAACGCCGAGGTGAAGGTGAACACGCCGGTGCTGGGCCAGCTCTGATTCATCTAGGCCTGTTTTCTCGCGGCGGTAGCTCACCCAGCTGAGTCACCGCCGACAGGCCCTGCTTCCCAAGGCAACCCCATGCAGCCGATACCCTACTGGCGATTGTCCAGTTTCTACCTGTTCTATTTCGCCTTGCTGGGGTCCACGGCGCCGTTCCTGGCGCTGTACTTCGACCACCTGGGCTTTGCGCCCGCGCGTATCGGCGAACTGGTGGCCATTCCCATGCTGATGCGCTGCATAGCGCCCAACCTGTGGGGCTGGCTGGGGGACCGGACCGGGCAGCGCCTACTGATCGTGCGGCTTGGGGCGTTGTGCACGCTGGCCACCTTCAGCCTGATCTTCTTCGGCAAGAGCTACGCCTGGCTGGCGATGGTCATGGCCTTGCATGCGTTCTTCTGGCACGCGGTGCTGCCGCAGTTCGAGGTGATTACGCTGGCGCACCTGCATGGCCAGACGTCGCGCTACAGCCAGGTCCGGCTGTGGGGGTCGATTGGGTTCATCCTTACCGTGGTGGGGCTTGGGCGCCTGCTCGAATGGCTGAGCCTGGACATCTATCCCGTGGCCCTGGTCCTGGTCATGGCCGGTATCGTGGCCGCCAGCCTCTGGGTACCCAACGCCCAGCCCGTCGAGCACGGTGAGCGACACGGGGCCGGGGGGTTCCTCATGCAGCTGCGCGCCCCCGGAGTCCTGGCGTTCTACGTCTGTGTGGCGCTGATGCAATTGAGCCATGGGCCGTACTACACCTTCCTCACCCTGCACCTGGAGCACCTGGGTTACAGCCGAACGGCCATTGGCCTGCTGTGGGCGCTCGGCGTGGTGGCGGAAGTGGTGATGTTCATGCTCATGAGCCGCCTGTTCGCGCGGTTCAGCGTCCGCCGGGTGCTGCTCGCAAGCTTCGTGCTGGCCGCCGTGCGCTGGCTGTTGCTGGGCAATCTGGCAGCGCAGCCGGGCGTACTGGTGGGCGCGCAGTTGCTGCATGCGGCCACCTTCGGCTGCTTTCACGCGGCCAGCATCGCCTTCGTGCAGAGCAGTTTCGGCGCCAGGCAGCAGGGGCAGGGCCAGGCCCTGTACGCTGCGCTGTCGGGTACCGGCGGCGCCCTGGGCGCGTTGTACGCCGGCTACAGCTGGAACATGCTCGGCCCCGGGCTCACCTTTGGTATGGCCAGCGTCGCAGCACTGGCGGCAGCCGTTATCATGGCCTTTCATTCGCAACCCAACAGGACCTTACGATGAGCATCCTCTGCGTATTCGACCCCTCCACCCCGCAGTTGCCCAACAAGGTGCTGACCCACGCCGAAGACATCACGGCAGCACTGGCCGAGCATGGGGTGTCGCTCATGCAGGCCGAGCACGGGCTGCGGGTGCGTCCGGGCACCTTACACGATGAGATGATGGATGCCTGCCAGGCCCATCTCGATCACATTATGACCACCCACGGTTGCCGGGCCCATGGGGTGATCAACCGTGACGGGGTCGAGGATCAAGGCCCGGACCTGCGCGATGAGCATGTGCTTGATACCGACGAAGTGATCGTCGTGGTGAGCGGACGCGTGCAGGTTGGCCTGCGCCTGGGAGCCGAGGTGTATTCGGTGATGTGCGAGAAGGGCGACCAGTTGCGCGTGCCTGCGGGGACGCGGCGCTGGCTTGAGCTGGGGGAGGCGCCGTTTTGCCTGGCGTTCAGGCTATTTGCAACTGAAGCAGGGAGTCAGCTGGCATTTACCGGCGACGCGAGTGCGCGGGCGTTTTTGGGGATAGACGAGTTGTGACCTTGCTTTCAAAGCATATGTTGCCCCGGTAGGAGCGGCCTCGTGCCGCGATGGGCCGCGGCACGGCCCCCAGATTTCAGCTTCGCAGCTCATATCGCAGGGGCCGCGTTGCGGCCCATCGCGGCACGAGGCCGCTCCCACCTTGAATTTGGTCGCTTTCGGGGGCAGTGCAGGAATCAGCGATACGTCGGCAATGCAAAACGCTGCTGGCTCTGCAACATCGAGATCACTGGCAACTCGCTGGCTTGTTCGGCCAGGTCGCGGCGAATGGCGCTGATGGCCCAGGACAATTGCTCGGCGCTGTGCAGTTGGGTGTAGGTCAGTACACGGCGGGTAACCTTGCCGTCGGCCGCACGCAGAGTCAGCAAGATGCCGCCGTCAGGACGTGGTTGAGTCGCTACTTGGTAAGCAGGGAACACCGAGACGAATTTTTCCTGGATAAGGTTCATGACTACTCCTGACAAGGTGTGTGGCAATCGATGTCTAGATAGATTGCAGCGACCGTGCCAGAAACGGCGTGTAGGAAAAATCCAGATAAATCAGGGGGTTGGACTACTTTTGGAGAATGCCTTCCGTGCAAGCTGCAAGGTCATGCATTTTGCACAGTGCATTTTGCACGGCAAGCCGATCAACGCTATGGGCTCGATAGAAACGGAACCTTTGACGCGCAGGAAGGGCCTGACAAACACTTGGGCAACGATTTCTACCAGGAGGTTCCTTATGTCCACCCAGACTGCGTCCGCTCAGCCTGCTCAAATGTCTTCCGATGAAACGGCTGCCTTTGCCGCACAAGTGTTCGACAAGGCCCGTCAAGGCGATGCCCAGATGCTGGAGCGCCTGCTGCAAAGCGGTCTGCCGGTGAACCTGCGTAATCACAAGGGTGACACCCTGCTGATGCTGGCCAGCTACCACGGCCACCATGACGCCGTTCAGGTGTTGCTCAACCACGGGGCCGATCCGCTCATTGCCAACGACAACGGCCAGCTCCCCATCGCCGGTGCCGCCTTCAAAGGGGACATGGCCATGATCCGTCTGTTGCTGGAAAACGGTGTACCGGTCGATGCCGCTGCCCAGGATGGGCGTACGGCCCTGATGTTGGCCGCCATGTTCAACCGTGTAGAGATCCTTGAGTACCTGCTGGCCCAGGGTGCCAACCCTGCCTTGCAGGATGTGCGCGGTGCAAACGCACTGATGGCAGCCCAGACCATGGGCGCCGTCGACGCCACCGCACGCCTGCAAGCGCTGGCAGGCTAACCGGCAGGGGGCGTTTGCGGCTATCCTTGGCGACTTTGCCATCGCCACAGGCCCCCCCTCATGAAAACTCAGTTGCTCGAATTCATCCGTCTTATCAGCGCAGGCTGCCTGCGCGAAGAAGACATCGAGCGCATTGCCGACGAGGCTGCCCAGGCCTACGCCGACCCCGCCGCTTTCCTGGCCGCCAACCCCGACATCAACTACGACGACAGCTTTCCCATCCCACTGGGCGAGTGGGTAGTACTCGGCAGCCTGCCTGACACCGTGGTATTCCAGGCCGACACCTATCAGGAGCTGTTCCAGCAGATCAGCGACTCTTTCGACAAGAGCGTGCCGTTCACCCTCAAGCCCAAGCAGCTGGCACGCACCGAGCCGCTCGTG
This sequence comes from Pseudomonas sp. DE0010, assembly GCF_007680745.1. NCBI lineage: Bacteria > Pseudomonadati > Pseudomonadota > Gammaproteobacteria > Pseudomonadales > Pseudomonadaceae > Pseudomonas > Pseudomonas sp. DE0010. The sequence continues at coordinate 111,410 of NZ_VEJQ01000014.1, read as the reverse complement.
GCGCTCAACCGTATCCAGGTGCAGATGGGGGCGCTCAACAAGGAAGCCGGTGGCTACGTGCTGCTCGATTTCAGCCAATTGCTCGATGATGAGCTGCAGATGGTCATGGTTGGCCAGCAGGACCTGGAGCGGGTCCAGGCGCTGGCCGCTGAACTTGGCATCAAGGCCGAGCCCGCCCTGGAGGCCCTGAAGGTCGCCCTGCACGTCTGAGCGCGTCGTACGCGGCCCTGGCAGGCGGGCAACGGCGCTGTCAGCCCAATGCGGTGTCCAGGAACATCATCACCGCAAAACCGCCCATCAAGCCGAGCGTGGCGGAGGTCTGGTGGCCGTGACGGTGGGTTTCGGGAATGACCTCGTGGCTCACCACGAAGATCATCGCCCCCGCCGCCAGCCCCATGCTGATAGGGTAGGCCACGGCAAAGCCGGTGGAAATGCCCAAGCCGATGACCGCGCCCAAGGGCTCCATTACTCCTGAACCAATGGCCACCAGTGCGGCCTTCAGGTTGGACAGCCCGGTCGCCCGCAGCGCCAGCGCCACGGCCAGGCCCTCCGGGATGTCCTGAATGGCGATGGCGGTGGTCAGCGGCAGGCCGATGTTCATGTCGCCGTTGGTGAAGCTCACCCCAATGGCCATGCCCTCGGGCAAGTTGTGCAGGGTAATGGCCAGCACGAACAGCCAGACTCGGCTGAACCGTTCGGTTTCCGGCCCCACCACGCCGACGCGTTCATGCTCGTGCGGCGTGAAACGGTCCAGGCCCAGCATCAGCAGCACGCCCAGCCCCATGCCGACGACCACGATGAAGGCCGCACCCGGCCCACTGCCGGTGATCTCCCGCGCCGCGTCCAGACCCGGCAAAATCAGCGAAAACGAACTGGCTGCCAGCATCATGCCGGCAGCGAACCCCAGCATCACGTCCTGGTTACGGCTACTGACATCACGCAACACCACGGCCAGCACAGCACCCAGCGCGGTGGCGCCAAAGCCGGACAGGCCCCCGAGCGCGGCCAGGTGCAGGTTTTCGGAGTGATCGCCGTTGACCGCATTCCACAGGCTCGCACCCAGCAGAATCACGACGGCCACCAGGCTCAGCGCAAGGCCTGCACCGACCCAGGGGTTATTGGCTATCTGTTGTCGCCACACGCTGAAAGGCGAGGGCGGGGTGGCGCTGTGGCTGTGGGCAGGTGGCATGCAGAACCTCTGATCGGAATGACAATGCATCATAGGCAGTGACCTGCAGGCGGCGCCAAGGATTCCCTTCTATTGAACCGATAGGGGGCTATGCTATGCAGCAATACACTCATCAACTGGAGTACGCGGTATGGGATCGATGTTCAACAGCCTGGTAGGTCTGATCATTCTTGCCCTGGATATCTGGGCCATCATCAACGTCTACAAGAGCGACCGCGAAGTGGGGGTCAAGGTGTTGTGGATTCTCCTGATTGCCCTGCTGCCGGTCGTGGGGCTGGTGATTTGGGCCATTGCCGGGCCGCGCGGCACGGGCCGGCTCTGAAACCAGCACCTTGTGCCCCCATGGCGCCACAGGCAATCCAGGCCGTGACAAAATTTTCACAATGAATTAAACAGAATCCGCACCCGCACAATGCTGCGCTGGTCTTGCGCCAGCGCCTTCTTCGCAAACCGCATTTCTAGGACTTTCCTGTTCATGGCCAACCCGGACGCCTTGAAGCAATGGCGCGCGCGAGCGCCGTTCTCGCCGACCCTCAAATCCCACCTGGCCTATACGCTGCTCAGCGCGCTGGTCATCATGCTGATGCTCAGCCTCGTGCGCCTGGCACTGCTGGTCTACAACAGCGACATGATTGGCGACACGCCAGCGGCCACGGTCGCCGAAGGGTTCGTCAACGGCCTGCGCTTCGACCTTCGGGTGGTGGTGTACATCAGCATTCCGCTGCTGCTGGCGCTGCTCAGCCCTTGGGCCATGGCCCGGCGGGGCGTATTCCGTTTCTGGCTGACGCTCACCGCCAGCGTGGTGATGTTCCTGGGCCTGATGGAGCTGGACTTCTATCGCGAGTTCCACCAGCGCTTGAACGGCTTGGTGTTCCAGTACATCAAGGAAGACCCCAAGACCGTCATGAGCATGCTCTGGTACGGCTTCCCAGTGGTGCGCTACCTGCTGGCCTGGGTGTTCGGGACCTGGTTGCTCAGCCTGCTGTTCAAGGGTGTCGACCGGCTGACCAGGGACATCGGCACCCAGCCGGTGGCCGCATGGTATTACCGCCTGGCGGTGTTCATGGTGATCCTGCTGGTGGCCGTGATCGCGGCCCGTGGCACTTTGCGTCAAGGCCCGCCCATGCGCTGGGGTGATGCGTTCACCACCGATTCGAACTTCGTCAACCAGTTGGGCCTCAATGGCACCCTGACCCTGATCGACGCCGCCAAGAGCCGCTTCGGCGAGGACCGCGCCAACATCTGGAAACCGGTGCTGGAGCAGAACCTGGCGACCCAGACCGTGCGCCAGCAACTGCTGACCCCCCATGACACCCTGGTCGATGCCGACGAAGCGGCCGTGCGCCGCGACTTCATGCCGCCGGCCGAGGGCACCCTGCCCATCAAGAATGTGGTGGTGATTCTGATGGAGAGCTTCGCGGGCCATTCGGTCGGCGCGCTGGGCAGCCCCAACAACATCACCCCTTACTTCGACAAGCTGGCCAAGGAAGGGCTGCTGTTCGACCGCTTCTTCTCCAACGGCACCCACACCCACCAGGGCATGTTCGCCACCATGGCGTGCTTCCCCAACCTGCCCGGCTTCGAGTACCTGATGCAAACGCCTGAGGGCGGTCACAAGCTGTCCGGGCTGCCGGCCTTGCTGAGCGCCCGCGACTACGACGACGTGTACGTCTACAACGGCGACTTCGCCTGGGACAACCAGTCCGGGTTCTTCGGCAACCAGGGCATGACCACCTTCATCGGCCGGCAGGACTTCGTCGACCCGGTGTTCTCCGACCCGACCTGGGGCGTGTCCGACCAGGACATGTTCGACCGCGGCAACCAGGAACTGGCCAAGCACGATGGCAACAAGCCGATCTATGCCTTGCTCCAGACCCTGTCCAACCACACGCCGTATGCCCTGCCCAAGGACCTGCCGGTGGAGAAGGTCACCGGGCAAGGCCGCCTGGATGAACACCTGACGGCCATGCGCTATTCGGACTGGGCCCTGGGCCAGTTCTTCGAAAAGGCGCGCAAGGAACCCTACTTCAAGGACACCTTGTTCGTGATCGTGGGGGACCATGGCTTCGGCAACCATCAACAGGTCACCGAACTGGACCTGGGGCGGTTCAACGTACCGCTGCTGCTGATTGCCCCGGGCATCCAGGAGAAATTCGGTGCGGTCAACCACACCGTGGGCACCCAGGTCGATATCGTGCCGACCATCATGGGTCGTCTGGGCGGCCAGACGCGCCATCAGTGCTGGGGGCGCGACTTGCTCAACCTGCCTGAGGGCGACCTAGGCATCGGCATGATCAAGCCTTCGGGTAGCGAGCAGATCGTGGGGCTGGTACAGGGCGACCGTATCCTGATCGAGTCCAAGGACATGACCCCGCGCCTGTACCGCTATCAGTTGGGGCGCGAGTTCAAGGCCGAACTCATCGAAAGCCCCGACCAGCCGCAGCTGCTCAAGCAGCTCGAAGCCTACATCCAGACGGCCACCAAGAGCTTGCTGGACAACACGGCAGGGGTGGTGCACGGCACGCCGAAGTAATCCTGTTCACACCCCGACCTGAGCCGCTACCCGGCGGCCCTGGTCGGGGGTGTTCAACTTTCTGAACATTCCCCAAGGGCCAAGGTCAGTTATTCAGGCATCGCATAAGGTGTCGTTTGATTGAGAGGGCTCGTTCGATGAAAGAGTGGGAAGTCATCTTTGCCGACCAGAAAGGCGCACCGACCTCGATCGTGCTGCAGGCCGAACATCGCCCCAGCGAGGAAGACGCCGCCCGTGCCATCCGCACGCGGTTGTTCCCGGTCATGGATGAGCTGGACCTCAACGATTTTCAGGATCGCGCGGTGTCCCCCACGGCGCGCTGGCTGAAGGAACACAGCGGCGTCACCATTACCAGCATTGAAGAGGCGCCCTGATTCACGGTTTGCGTAGCGTCCGCCTGGGCACTACGCTGCATGAAGGTGCCCGCCGGCTGCGCAGGCGGCACCGTTCCCACCCGCGTCTTGTATCAGCTCGAACTGCCCGACGATTTGGGGCAGGTGCCCGTGCACGGAAAGTCTATCCACTGCGTTATTCAGGAGGACGATTCATGAGCAGCCAACACGACGATATCAGCAGCAATGTCCTGCGCCAGATGAAGGCAGGTGGCTTCGATTTCACCCAGATCCACCCCATCGAGTTCTATGCCGTTTTTCCGGATGAAGCCGCTGCGCGCCGCGCAGCCGGGGAGTTTCGTGGCGAGTCGCTTAACGCTCAGGTGACCGAACTCGACGACGGTGCCTGGCACCTGGAACTCAGTAAAATCATGTTCGCCACCCACGGTGGCATTGGCGACTTCGAGGAGGCCTTCGAACAGGTTGTCACGCCGTATGGCGGCGAAGTGGAGGGGTGGGGGGTCAAGCACGAGCGCCTCACGGCCTAGGCCATTGGGCCGTCCTGCGGCCCGATTTCTCAGGATTTGCGCGTGGCCATGTGCCGCAGGTAGGCCAACAGCGCATCGAGTTCCTGATCACTCAGCACGCTTGGGGCAAAGCCCGGCATTTTCGCCTGGGGCCATTGCCGCAAGCGTTGTGGGTCCCGAATCAGCATGCGCAGGTAACCCGACTGGAGATACTCGGTCGGGTTGTGCGGCACATTCAAATCAGGCCCTACCTGCGCATCCCCTGCACCGTTCAGACGGTGGCAGGCCAGGCAGTTCTGCTGGAACAATGCAAAGCCTTGTCGCACGGGGCTGTCGCCCGGCAGGTCGGGGTCCGGCAGCAACGCCGGGAAGCGCTGCTCGACAGACGCTAGCTTACGTATCTTGGAGATCTGAAAGGGCCATTGTTCGGGGCGGATGCCGCTTGCTTGCGGTGCCGTCCACACCAAATAAAACGGCCCTGCACTCGGTTTTCCCTTACCTAGGGGCGGCCAAGGGGCGGCTGGGTCTTCGACGGCTAGCCAGGCCTGCGCCGGGCCGGGTTGAAGCAGAGGGCCAGCGGGCATTTCTGCCGCAAAGCCATCGGCTGCAATGGCCTGCAGGTGGTCCTCAGGCTGCACACCGTTGAGCAGCGCCGCGAGGGGCACTGCGCGATAGCGCATGGGGCGCTTATAGGAAACGTCCTCACTAATGTCCACCGCCTTGGCTTGGGGATGTGCGAGCAACTGTTCGCTGCTCCACTGCTTTTGGCCAGTGCCAAGTTCAAGGTGCAGTTGGGCCGCCGAAAGCGGCAGGCACGACAGCAAGGCTGCCAAGGCAATGCATGGGCGCATGGGATACTCCGGCCATCAGGGCCAGCAGGTTACCGCTATGCCGCCTGCTACCGCCACCACCCGCCTTAACCGAACAGGCGTGTCAGGTTTGGCACTATCAGCAACAGCGTGGTTGCGAAAAGAATGAGCCCAGCTTGGCGAAGTTTCGATTGTCTGAACATGGCGGACCGCCTTGTTGTTGTTATTCCTAAATACCCGTTGGCTTCCTTGTCACACGTCGGGTCGATCGCAATGGCCCCTACTGGCGCCGGCACGGCTTGCCTCATGAATGTGGACATACTGCAACAGTAGGGCGTACATCATTCAATATTGAGAACCCTTTGTTCTAACTGCCAGCGGCCTATAACATTTCGTTTTAAAGCATTAAGCCATCGCGCTGATAGGCTTCACCTAGACAGGCTGGGTGTTTTTGTGCCGTCTCAGCCCAAAGAGCACCGTTCGTCTGCGCGACCCTCTTGCTTGTACGTGCCTTTCGCGTCACGCTCTATAGCTGTTTTCCATCCATGTCGTTCAGGACTATCCCTATGTCGTTACGCATCTGCATCCTTGAAACCGATGTTCTGCGACCGGAATTGACGGCGCAGTACGAAGGCTACGGCAGGATGTTCGAGCAGCTCTTCGCCCGTCAGCCGATCACAGCACAGTTCAGTGTCTATAACGTCATGAACGGAGAATATCCCGCCGATGACCTTAAGTTCGATGCTTACCTTGTGACGGGCAGCAAGGCCGATTCGTTCGGTTCCGATCCCTGGATCCAGACGCTCAAGGCTTATCTGCTCAAGCTGTATGACCGGGGTGAGAAGCTTCTGGGCGTGTGTTTCGGTCACCAGCTGCTGGCATTGACCTTGGGTGGCAAAGCGGAGCGGGCGGAGCAGGGCTGGGGCGTTGGCGTACACCGTTATTCACTGGCAGCGCGTGCACCATGGATGCAACCTCAAGTATCGGAGCTGACCTTGCTGATCAGTCACCAGGACCAGGTGACCGAATTGCCCAAAGGCGCCACGGTCATTGCGTCCAGTGATTTCTGCCCCAACGCCGCGTATTGCATCGGCGATCAGGTACTGTGTTTCCAAGGCCACCCGGAGTTCGTACACGATTACTCCCGGGCCTTGCTCGACGCACGCCAGGCGCATCTAGGCGATGAGGTCTACCAGCAGGCCGTCGCCAGCCTCGCCACCGAACATCAGGGTGACGTGGTAGGCGAATGGATGTTGCGTTTCATCCAGCAACCGGCCAGCAAGCACAACGCGGCCTGACTAGGGCAGGGGTCGCCCGGTGACCCCTATCCTGGTTACAACCAGCCGGATTTCTTGAAGCTGGCGAACAGGCCTGTGCACCCGGCCGCGATCACCCCCAGGACCACGTAATAGCCGTAGTGCCAGCTCAGCTCGGGCATGTTCTGGAAGTTCATCCCGTAGATGCCGGCAATGGCAGTGGGGAAAGCCAGAATGGCCGCCCAGGCGGCGAACTTGCGCTGCACGATGCTCTGGCGAGACGCTTCGAGCAGCATGCCGATCTCGATGGTCTGGCTGGCAATGTCGCGAATCCCGGCCAGGTCTTCCATCTGCCGGGTCACGTGGATCTGGACGTCACGAAAGTACGGGCGCATGTTCTTGTCGATGAAGGGAAAGCTCAGGCGCTGCAGTTCTTCGCTCACTTCCACCATGGGCGCCACATAGCGGCGCAGGCGCAGCAGATCGCGCCGCAGGCTGTGCAGGCGACGGATATCGGCTTCAAGCAGCGAACCGCCCAGCACGCTCTGCTCCAGCGCTTCGATCTCCCCGTGAATCGCCTCGCTGACTGGCTGGTAGTTTTCGGTCACGAAGTCCAGCAGCGCATACAACACGAAGTCCTCCCCGTGTTCGAGCAGCAACGGCCGTGCTTCGCAGCGCTCGCGCACCAGGGCATAGGATTTGGAATGGCCATTGCGACAGGTAATCACGTACCCAGTGCCGGCGAAAATGTGGGTTTCGATGAACTCCAGCCGACCCTGCTGGCGCACCGGTGAATAGGTGACGATGAACAAGGCGTCGCCGAAGGTTTCCAGTTTCGGCCGGCTGTGCTTCTCCAGGGCGTCTTCGATGGCCAGTTCGTGCAGGTTGAACTGGCGCTGCAGATTGGCCAGCGCTTCGGCGTCGGGCTCCTCCAGCCCGATCCACACGAAGTGGCCCGGTTTGCGTGCCCACTCGCTGCCTTCATCGATACTGATGTTGGTGACCTTCCTACCGGCGCTGTATACCGCCGCTGCCACGACTCGCCCCATGACTGCCCGCTTTCTTGTGGTTGAACACGCCGTACAGCTTGGGCTGTAGCGGGCGCGAGAGCAACGGGTCAGGACAGTTCGTTTTCCATCCGGTCGATGCACTGCTGCATTTGCGTGCGGCATTGCTCGATCAGCGCAGGCAGGTCTTGTTGCGTCATACCGGTGGTGGCGATGGGTGGCAAGGAGCGCACGATCACCGTCCGGCGGCGCCAGCTGTTGAGGTCCAGCCGGTGGGCATAGCGGCTCACGCACACGGGCACGATGGGTACCCCGGCCTCGATGGCCATGTGAAATGCGCCTTTCTTGAACGCCAGTAACTGTTCACCGGCGTTGCGTGTGCCTTCAGGGAATATCCAGATGGAGGTGTCGTTCTGCAGGACGCGGGTAGTCTTTTGCAGCGCCTTGCGGGCCTGATAGGCGTTCTTGCGGTCGACCAGCACGTTGCCGCCCAGCCAGAACAACTGCCCGAAAAGGGGAATCCAGCCCAAGCTTTTCTTGCCGATGGCCACGGTGCGTTGCGGAACCACCCGGCCCAGGACGAACAGGTCGAAGTTGGATTGGTGGTTGGCGATGATGACGCAGCCAGGCGGCTGATCCCACAAAGGCCCCACCTGAGCCTGGACTTTCAGGCGCATCAGCCAGGTGGCCGGGACGCTGTAGAGCCGGGCGAACACGCGGCTGTTGTCAGGGTTGAACGGGCGGCACAGGCCAATGATCAGCCCCACGGCGCCAACGGCGAGAAAATGCAGCGCCAGCAGGAGCATGCGAAGAACGTAAAGCATGGTACGACTCACACCAGACAGTCGCCCGGCAGTGTACGACTGTGCACTGGCCGGGGCAAACCTTGGTGTAGGTTGGGTGGGCGATCTGTGCAGGTGATGGGGTCACCCCATGTGTTGCTGGTCTTGCTCGATAGCCTTGTCCAAGGCTTCGAGCAGGCCCTTGCGGACCTTGAGCTTGGTGTTCTTGTGGGCCAGCATGTTCAGCTGCTTGAGCGCTTGTGCTGCAGCCAAGGCGGTATCCATCAGTTGCTCGGCGGGCACCACCTTGTCCAGAAAGCCTGCATCCACCGCCCCCTGGGGGTCGAACACTTCGGCGTTGATCACCGAGCGGTGGAAGGCCGAGCGGCGCAGGCGGTCACGGGCCAGTTCGATGCCCGCGTGGTGCATGGTCATGCCGATCTGCACTTCGTTCAGGCACACCTTGTACGGGCCCTCGACGCCAATGCGGTAGTCGGCCGACAGCAGCAGGAACGCCCCTTTGGCCACGGCGTTGCCCGGGCAGGCCACCACCACTGGAAACGGGTGCGACAACAGACGGCGCGCCAGGGTGGAGCCTGCGGTGACCAACTCGATGGCTTCTTTGGGGCCGCGGGTCATGACTTTCAGGTCGTAGCCGCCCGACAGAATGCCCGGCTGCCCAGTAATGATCACCACCGCCCGGGCCTCGAGGGCGCGATCAAGCGCTGCATTGAACGCGTCGATCACCTCCGGCGAGATGGCATTGACCTTGCCATTGTTCAGGGTCAGGGTGGCGATGCCGTCTTCGGCATGGTAGGTGATCAGCTCGCTCATGGCAGAGTCCTTTTGTTGGCGTGGCGCTGACGTTACCCAGCGGCGCAGGCCAGGTAAAGCAGCAAGGCTGACCGGCCAGTCAGCCGCTGACGACGGCCGGATGCAAATGCATGAAAAAACTGAAAAAAATGCTTGCCAAAGGAAACGTCTTTCACTAAATTAGCGCACCTCGACAGGCCGTACGGCTTGAAGAGAAACGGTGAAGTGTCCGAGTGGTCGAAGGAGCACGCCTGGAAAGTGTGTATACGAGAAATCGTATCAAGGGTTCAAATCCCTTCTTCACCGCCACATTCTACGAAGAGCCCCTGTGCTGAAAAGCATGGGGGCTTTTTGTTTTTGGGGTAGCTGTTGGGGTTGCCGGTGTTGTGTGAGGCACGGGCTGCAGCTTTGGAGCAGGCATTGCCGGGGCCGCGCTGCGGCCCCGGCAATGCCTGCTGCGAAGCTAGTAATCCCAATCACTCCACTAGAACTCAAAAACTCACCGAAGCCGATAACCGTGCCGTACGCGGTGCCCCTTGGAACAGGTAGTTATCCCCCAGATAATCCCCCACATCCCGCCAATAACGCTTGTCGAAGACGTTGTCCACTGTCAGCCGCAGCGCCGTGTCATACCCCCCGACGCGCGTCTGGTAGCGCCCGCCCAGGTCGAACACGGTATACCCGCCCACCGCCACGTTGCCTGCATGGTCGGCGTACTTGCGGGCGCTGTAGCGGACCCCGCCCAAGAGCGCCAGCCCTGGCACCGGCAGGCTGTACTGCGCCTGCAGGGCTGCCCGGAACCTTGGCACGTTGATGGCCTGATGCCCCTCACGCTCAGCGGTGCCGCTGCCCACCACCCGCGCACGAATGGCGGCCGCGCTGGCCTGCAATTGTAAGTTGGATGTCACCCAACCGCTGGCCCCGAGTTCCAGCCCCGTGTTTTTCTGCTGGCCTTGCTGCACATAGGTGAAGACGCCGTCGCCGTCAGGGCGCGCGTACTGGTACGCCTGACGAATCTGGAACAACGCAGCGCTCACGCTCAGCGCCTCCCAGTCATGCTTGAGGCCCACTTCGAGCTGGCGCGAGAGGGTAGGGGCAAGGATCTGCGCAGCGTTTTGGGCAAACCAAGGTGCAGTGCCGCCCGCCGAAAGCCCTTTGGCATAACTGGCATAGAGGGTGGTGTCTGGCGCAGTCTTGTAGACCAGCGCCGCGTTGGGCAGCAGTTGATATTGGCGAGTGTGCCGCCCGGCAGTGCCGGTTTCGTCCCAGGTGCGTTCATCCAGGCGCACTTCCCGGGCGCCCAGTATGGCTTGCCAGTGTTCATTGAACGTCACCCGGTCAGTGACGAAGAGCCCGTACTGGCGGCTGTCCAGGCGCCTTTCGCTGGCGCCGACGGGTTGATCCGAGGGGGGAAGGGCAGGCGCGGCTTCGCCCAGGGTGCCGGTGCCGAGCCACGCGTTGTAGTACGGACGCTGGTCCAGTGTACGGCGCTGGGCGCTGGTGCCCAGGGTCAACGCGTGGCCTAGGCCCAGCGCATCGAAGCGCCCATCGAGCGTGGCCTGGGCTTCGTCGATACGCCGGGTGTCGTCGGGGCTGCGAAAATCATAGATGTCGTAGTCGCCGGCGCTGCTGAAAAAGGCGCCTTCGCCCGACCCCCAGGCAAAGGCACTGTAGTCGTCGATCACCGCCTGGCTGCGTGAGGCGCTGACGGTGCCTGTCCAGGCTTCGCTGAAGCGGTACGCCAGGCGCCCGCCCAGGTTCAGCGAATCGGTTTGCACAGGCTTGGCCCACTGCTGGTAGGCCAGGCGGTCCTTGGGGTCCACGTCGTGAGGCAGGCGCGTGCCGCCCAGCAGCTGATAACCCGGTACCGAGCGTTGCTGGCGGTGCTGGTAATCGGCATCCAATTGCAAGGTGGCGTCCGGGCTGATCTGCCAGTCAAACGCCAGCGCCGCGAAATCACGCTGACCGTCGGCATGCGCGACATAGGAGCGGATGTCCTCATGCGCCAGGTTCACCCGCAGGCCAAACTGCTGCTGGTCGCCGAACCAGCCGCCGACGTCGGTGGCCAGGTAACGTTCGCCCTGCTCGTTGCTGGACACCGTGACCCGGCGCACGGGCTCGGCCCGCTTGGTCACATAGTTGACCAGGCCGCCTGGCGCCGACACGCCGCTCTGCAGCCCTGACAGACCCTTGAGCAGTTCCACCTGCTGCTTGTTCTCCAGGGCCACGTTCTGCTCGCCGACAAGGGTGTGGTCGTTGAGGCGGTAGCTGCTGGCGGCGTTGAGCTCGAAGCCGCGCACGTTGAAGTTCTCGTAGTACCCGACCGGTGCGTAGCTTTCCCCCACCGAAGCGTCGCCTTGCAGCACTTCGCTGAGCAGGCGTACCTGCCGATCTTCCAGCAAAGGCTGGCTGAAAACGCTGATCGATGCCGGGGTGTCAAGCAGGGGTGCAGCCTGGAAGCTGCCCACGGCAGCTTCACGTGCCTGGTAGCCATCGTTGCCGTAGGTATCGGATACCTCAAGCGGGTCCAGTTGCACCCCTTGGGCTGCGAACACCGCAGGGCATTGCAGGGCCAAGCCCAGGCTTAAAAGGCCAAGGGGCAAGCGAGGGTGACGCGGGGGCATGCGTGGGGCTCCTGAAGGCGCGGCACAGGCCGTGAAAAAGCCCGCATAGTATCAGTCGCTTCAGGTATTGGCCGCAGACAAAAGCCTTGGGGCCGTCTTAGGGCGGGCCCGCGCGCCAAGCAGCCCCCGTAGGCACGGCTACTGGCGCACCAAGGCTTCGGGTTTGGCTTTACGCGCGGCTACCCACCAAACGATCAACGCCAACGCACCAATCGCCAGGCCTGCCACCACGATGCCTGGCCAGCCCTGACGCTGGAACAGTTGCGTGCCCAGCAGCGACCCCAGGGCGCCACCGATGAAATAGCATGTGATATAGCCCGCGTTCAGTCGGGTCCGCGCTTCGGGGCGCAGGGCGATGACCGCGTTCTGGTTGCTCACATGCACCAGCTGCACTGCCAGGTCGAGCATCAGCACGCCCAGCAGCAAGGCCAGCAAGGACTGCTCGGCAAAGCCCAGCGGTACCCAGGACAGCAGCAAGACCACCAGCCCCACCGTGGTCCCCAGCGAGCCCTTGCCATGGTCAGCCAGCCGCCCGGCCCAGTTGGCCGAAAGCGCCCCGGCCGCACCCGCCAGGCCGAACAGGCCGATCACCGCGTCGGAGTAGTGATACGGCTCGTTGGCCAGCAGAAATGCCAGGGGCGTCCAGAACAGCGCGAACAGGCTGAACGCCAGCAGGCCCAGCAGCGAGCGCAGGCGCAGCACCGGCTCTTCGATGAACAGGCGGAACACGGAGCCAATCAGGGCCGGATACCGCAGGCCTGCATGGCTGTGATGCTCCGGCAGGCTACGGTGCAGGGCCAGGGCCGTGATCGCCATCAGCACCGCAGCCAGCACGTAGATGCTGCGCCAGCCGCCCAGTTCGGCCATGAAGCCTGCGGCCGTGCGCGCCAGCAAGATGCCCAGCAACAGGCCGCTCATCAGGGTGCCGATGGCACGCCCCCGTTGATTGGGTTCGCTCAGCGAGGCGGCCATGGGCACCAGGATCTGCGCCACCACGGAGAACAACCCGGTCAACGTGGTGCCCAGTATCAACCAGGGCAGGCTGGGGGCACAGGCACTGATCACCAGGCCAAGCGTGGCGATCACGGTCATCACGGTGATCAGCCGGCGTTGTTCGAACAGATCGCCCAGCGGTGCCAGCAGCAACAGGCCGGCCCCGTAGCTGAGCTGCGCGGCAATCACGATGCTGCCGGCGCTGGCAGTGCTCAGGCCGAACTGCTGGGCGATGCTGTGCAGCAGGGGTTGAGCGTAGTAATTGCTGGCCACGGCTAGGCCAGTGGCCGTGGCCATCAGCAGAATCAGGGCACGGCTGAGGGTTGGGGTGTGCATTGGGGTTCTCGTGACAGGCAGTGTGGAGAAGATTATCGCCATCCGATACGCATGACACCAATGTATAGTTCTCACGCCATCGATCGTGAAAGCAGATAGATCCATGAACCTCAAACAGCTCGAATACGCCTTGGCCGTGGCCGAGACCGGCAGTTTTACCCGTGCCGCCGAGCGCTGCCATGTGGTGCAGTCGGCCCTCAGTCATCAGGTGGCCAGGCTGGAAGGCCAGCTGGGCGTGAGCCTGTTCGAGCGCACCTCGCGCCGGGTGTGCCTGACCCCGGCAGGCGAGGCGTTCGTGCTCAGCGCCCGGCCAGCAGTGGAGGCAGCGCGACGCATCGCCGACGATGTGGCCGCCGCCTGTGGCCAGGTTCGCGGGCGACTGACCATTGGCGAAATCAGCTCGCTGACGGCCCTGGACCTGGTCGATCTGCTTGCCGATTTTCACGGGCACTATCCGGATGTGGACGTGCGTTGGCTCACGGCCAAGAGCGAACTGCTGGTCGCCGATGTGCTCGGACGCCGCCTGGATGTGGGTTTCATCGGCTTGTGGGAAGGCGAGGGCGTGCAGGGTGTGCAGCATCGCCTGCTGGCTCGGGAAGCACTCGTCGCCGTGCTTCCACCCACCCACCGCCTGGCCGGACACGGGCAACTGACGCTCGCCGACCTGGTCCGGGAGGTGCTGGTGGATTTCCCGGAAGGCACGGGTGCACGTCGGCAGACCGACGAGGCTTTCCAGGCGGCAGGGTTGCAACGTCGGGTGCAGTTCGAGATCGGTCATGTGCGCCTGGTGGAGAAGTTCGTGCAGCGCGGCATGGCGATTGGCCTAGTGCCGGAGCGGGTGGCCCAGGGCTTTGACGGCGTGGCCGTGGTGCAACTGCTCGATGCGCCGGTGCGGCACCTGTACGCGATCTGGTCCGCCCATCCGACACCCGCCGCCCGGGCCTTTCTGAAGCTCATGGAGCAGCGCTTGGGGGCGATCGAGCCCGGGCGCTAGATCACCTCGACGAGGGTCCAGCATGTGGCATTGAGATAGATCTCCTCGTCAATGTGCTTGCCCATCAGTTGTTGCCCCAACGGTGAGCGCGGTGTGATCACCATGACCCCCTCATCGCCCGTGCCGATTTTCAGCCCGGCCGCCTCTGGCCCGATGATCAGCCTGCGGCATTGGCCCTGTTCATCTTCCAAGGTGACCACCTGGCTTACCTGCACCCCTTGCTGAGGGTCGTAGTCGCGCAGCTTCAGTTGCCGGTAGGTGTGCAGTGCCTGGCGAATCTCGGCGCTGCGCCGGGCCTGGCCGGTGGCCAGGTAGGAGGCTTCCAGCCCCAGCGTGTCGTACTTGTTCTCGGCGATATTTTCTTCGGCAGTCGCAGCTTCATAGGCGCTCTGCGCTGCCCGGGTTACCACATCCAAGTCGTGTTCAAGGGCCGTGATGATCTGCGCTATCAGGTGGGGCTTGTTCATGATCAGTAACAGAACTCCAGCACGTTGGCCTGGCTTTTGTCTGTGGGGGCCGTGCGATTCTGCTGCAACCAGAACTGGCACTTGGGGCTGTTGAGGTTGCGCGGATTGCCCTGGGCGGCTTCGGCAGCCTGTTCCAGTTGCTGCTTGTGCAGCATGTCCTTGTAACGCTCGAACATTTCGCCCTGGGCGTCCGGTGGCTGGGTGACGGTCGGGGGCGTAGTGGCGTGGGGGGCGTCTTGCGCGGGGGCTGGCTCCGGTGCTTCGATCGGGGTAGGCATCAGCTGGTCCGCCATCCACATGCTGGCAGCAATCGCCACGGCGCCCAGCCATAGCCCCAGCGCAATGCTCAGTATCAGTGGCAAGGGTTTGAGTGTGATTATCAATTCGCGGCGACGGGGCATGGTTGCTTCCTGGCAAGGTGGGCACTGGCGCATTGTTGCATGCAAGCCGGCCTTTTTTCGCCCATGGCTGTCTTTGGTGACAATTTATGCGCAGAATCCGCAGCTTTGGCACGGGTTAGGGAGCCTGGCATGACAGCCACTTGGGACATCTTTTGCAGCGTCGTGGACAACTACGGCGATATCGGTGTGACCTGGCGCCTGGCCCGGCAACTGGTGGCCGAGCACGAGGTGGCCGTACGCTTGTGGGTCGATGACCTCAATGCCTTCGTGCCCATGTGCCCTGGCGCAGACGCCACGGCGGCGCAGCAATGGCTACGGGGGGTGGAGGTGCGTCAGTGGTCGTCTACCTGGGTGCCGGTGGAGCCGGGTGATGTGGTGATCGGCGCCTTTGCCTGCCAGTTGCCGGACGCTTTTGTCCAGGCCATGCGAGCACGCAACAACCCGCCTGTGTGGCTGAACCTTGAATACCTGAGTGCCGAGCCTTGGGTGGAGGGTTGTCACGGGCTGCCTTCACCGCAGCCTAACGGGCTGCGCAAGGTGTTTTTCTTTCCAGGCTTCACCGAAAAGACCGGTGGACTGCTTCGCGAGCATGACCTGCTGCCAAGGCGTGATGCCTTCGAGTCGTCCAGCCGAGCGCGCGCAACGTTCCTCGAGGCCTTGGGGGTGGCGCCTGCGCAGAATGCCCTGTTGATCATGCTGTTTGCCTACGAGAACCCGCAGCTTGCCAACTGGCTGGAAGCGCTGGCCACCGACCCGCAGGCGTGCCATGTGCTGGTACCGCAAGGACGGAGCATCGCAGGGCTTGCGCAGTGGCTGGGGGTAACGCCGCTCAAAGCGGGCGATGTGCATGTGCGCGGGTCATTGACGGTGCAGGTGTTGCCTTTCGTCAGTCAGGACGACTTCGACCGGCTGTTGTGGAGCTGCGATTTCAACGCCGTACGGGGCGAAGATTCCTTCGTTCGCGCCCAGTGGGCCGCCAAGCCCATGCTTTGGCACATCTACGTGCAGGAAGAAAACGCTCACTGGGACAAACTCGAGGCGTTCCTGGCGCTTTATCGACGTGGCTTGTCGGACGAGGCGCAAGCTGCCCTGCTCGGGCTGTGGCGCGCCTGGAACATGGACCAGGACATGGGGCAGGCCTGGCGAGTGGCCCGCGCATATTGGGCGCAATTGCAGCAGCATGCCCGCTGTTGGGCTGCTCAGCAGGCCGCTGAGCCGGACCTTGCCAAGGCGCTAGTACACTTTTGTGGAAATTCGCTATGATATGCGGCCTCGATTTTTATAAATCCATCCAGATTCGGATACTGCGTAATGAAAACTGGTAAAGAACTGAAACCCGGTACCGTCCTGCGGATCGACAACGACCCGTGGCTGGTTCAGAAAGCTGAGTTCACCAAGTCGGGCCGTAACAGCGCGATCATGAAGACCAAGCTCAAGAACCTGCTGACCGGCTACAAGACCGAAACCGTATACGGTGCGGACGACAAGCTGGACGACGTGATCCTGGACCGCAAGGAAGCCACGCTGTCGTTCATCAACGGTGATGAATACACCTTCATGGACACCACCGACTACACCATGTACGAGCTGAACGCCGAAGACATCGAAGCCGTTCTGCCGTACATCGAAGAAGGCATGGAAGATGTCTGTGAAGCCGTCTTCTTCGAAGGCCGCCTGGTATCGGTAGAACTGCCGACCACCATCAGCCGCAAAGTCGTCTACACCGAGAACGCTGCGCGCGGCGACACCTCGGGCAAGGTCATGAAGCCTGCCAAGCTGAGCAACGATACCGAGATCTCGGTGGCGGACTTCATTCAGATCGGCGAGTGGATCGACATCGACACCCGCGACAACAGCTTCAAGGGTCGTTCCAAGAAGTAATGCTTCCTGGGTAGCCTGAAGCATCGCTAATGTCTGATGCTTATTTGGGGCCGCTTTGCGGCCCATCGCGGCCGGTCCGGCGCCCCGGCGAGGCCGCACCCACATAGTGTGATCCGTCGTATTGGATTCACAGATGTAGGAGCGGCCTCGCCGGGGCGCCGGACCGGCCGCGATGGGCCACGAAGCGGCCCCAACTGTTGAGCCCACGCAAAACTGGGTTTTACAGCACCGCCGCTGCGCAGCGCCGCTCCAACCCAAGGTCCCCCCTCACAACGTCCTCTGCAAGTTCTCGCGCAGTGCCAGCAAATCTGCCTGCAGCTTTTGCAGCCCCTCATGGGTACGCCCACTGGCCTTGAGAATCAGCTGAGGCACTTCTTCAGCCTGCTTCTGCAACTTGCGCCCTTTGTCTGTCAGTTGCACCAGCACAACCCGCTCATCTTCACGGCTGCGGGTGCGCTTGAGCAGCCCTTCGCTTTCCAGGCGCTTGAGCAACGGTGTCAGTGAACCTGGGTCAGTGAGCAGGTGCTGGCTGATTTCCCCCACGGTCAAACCATCGTGCTCCCACAACACCAGCATCGCCAGATATTGCGGGTAAGTCAGGTTGAGGGCCTGAAGCAAGGGCTTGTACACCTTCGTCATCAGCAACGAGGTGGAATGCAGCGCGAAGCAGACCTGGTTCTCCAGTAGCAGTTCGGCGCCAGAGGCTTTGTTATCGGCGTTCATGCAGGTCCTTGAATTCGTTGAATAAGAAACTAGCACGCTGATGGTGGGTACGCTTACTACCAGCGTAATTCACTGCGCAGTGCCAGATCCCACGGCGGGACCGGGCTAAAGCGGCTCTTGAGGAATTCGAGCAGCAATCGGCTGCGAGAGTTCGTTTCATGTTCAAGGCGAAGTGCATAAATGCCGCTCGTCTCCGGTTGCGGCAAGCCAGCGTCGCAAAAAAGCGCGATCAATTCCCCGCGCAGCAGGTATTCACTGGTCAGCCACGTCGGCAAATGGGCGATTCCCAGCCCGGCCAGGGCGCCGAACAGAAGGGTTTCGGCATTGTTGGCAACCATGCGCATGCGCGATGGCCGGTACAGACGTGTCTGGCCGTCCACCTCGAATCGCCAGGCGAACGGGGGTGCCAGGCCGTCCCAGTCCAGGCCGTCATGCCCAGGCAATTGGCTGGGGCACTTGGGCAAGCCCCGTGCCGCCAGGTAGGCGGGGCTGGCGCAGGCGATGCGCACCATGTCGGCAAGGGGTGTCGCCACCAAGCGTGTATCGGCCAGCGGACCTGCCCGTAACACCAGGTCGACTTCCCCCAAATGGCTACCGTGCATGTCGACGAAGCTGTCGATCAAGCGCAACTGCACGTCAAGGCCAGGGTAGGCCATCAGAAAATCGGCGATCGCCGGTGCCAGGTGACGGCGCCCGAAGGCCGCCGGTGCATCGATGCGTATCAAGCCTTCCGGGGCATTGCTCAACGACACCGCTTCAGCCCGGGCCAGGCGTAACTCATCGATGACATGCCTGGCGCGTTCGGCAAACGCATTGCCTGCAGGCGTTGGCCGCACAGCGTGGGTGCTGCGGCTGAACAGGCGGCTGCCTAGGGCTCGCTCCAGGTTGTCGATGCGCCGGGCAACTGCTGAAGGTGTCAGCGGGTGTCGCCGGGCCGCGCCGGAGAAGCTCCCGGTTTCCAGTACATCCAGAAACAAGCTCAATTGATCGATCAATGCATCGGGGTTCATGGACAAATTCGCTTATGCAGGAAACGCACAGCCATTGTGCGTGGCTGTGCGTTTCGCTGCCAGCGTGCAGCCGCTAGCATGACGATCCCTTTGCACGATAAAAGTAGAAGGCTGATGATCGAGTGGGTGCTGTACGGCGTATTGGGTGTCGCCCTGGGAACCGTGGGTGGGCTTTTCGGCATCGGTGGCGGCCTGATTGCCATCCCGGCCCTTGGCGTGTTGTTCGGGCTTGACCAGCAATTGGCGCAGGGTACGGCGTTGGTCATGGTCGTGCCCAACGTGCTGTTGGCATTATGGCGCTATCACCAGCGCAACCGCATCGAGCTGCGGCATGCCTTGCCGCTGTCCTTGTGCAGCTTTGTGTTCGCGTGGTTGGGGTCGATCTGGGCGGTGGGGTTGGACGCACATGCCATGCGCTTGGGCTTCGTGGGCTTTCTGGTGGCGCTGGCGATCTGGAACGTGGCCAGGATGTTCATGAAAGTCAGCCCTGCCAGTACCGAGTTGCGTCATCCCTGGCCTTGGCTTGGCGTTCTCGGCAGCTTCGCCGGGACCATGGGCGGATTGTTCGGCGTCGGTGGCGCGGTCGTTGCCACGCCCATATTGACCAGCGTGTTCGGTGCCACCCAAGTGGTAGCGCAAGGGTTGTCGCTGGCCCTGGCCGCGCCGAGTACGTTGGTCACCTTGGTGACCTACGCCGTGCACCACAGTGTGGACTGGGGCGTGGGTATCCCGCTTGCGGTAGGCGGGCTGTTGAGCATCAGCTGGGGCGTGAAGTTGGCCCACGCCTTACCGGAAAAGGCGCTGCGGGCGATGTTCTGCGTTTTCCTGGTGGTCTGTGCGGTCATGCTGGGTTTCGAACTGTAGCCGCAGGCGTGTCACTTGAACCCTTCGATGATGTACTGCGCCATGCAGTCGGTGATGGGGGAGGGTGACTGACCGCCACGTACCAGCATGACGTTGGCCAGCGGCAATTCAGGCAAGCCTTCGGCTTCGCCGAGTACCCGCAGATTGCCGCCGATCAGGCTCTGCAGCTGGGCGGTCACCGCCAAGCCTGCGGTGACCACGGCAAAAATCGCTGAGAGGCTGGGGCTTGTATAGGCCACTCGGTAGTCGATGCCCTGGGTTTCCAGTGCGTTACAGGTCCAGGCGCGGCAGAAGCACTCGGTGTTGAACAATGCCAGTGGCATGGGGCGCTGCTCGTGCGGGCAGAAGCCCTCGGCCGCGGCCCATACCAGCCGTTCCTGGCGTAGCAGTTGGCCGATCTCGTTGCCGGGCTCGCGGGTGACGATGGTCAGGTCCAGGTCCTTGCGCAGCATCAGTTGGCGTGAGGTATCGCAGTGCACCTCCACCTGAACCAAGGGGTAAGCTTTGGCGAAGCTGGACAAGATGCTCGGCAGAAAACGCATGGCGTAGTCGTCCGGCGTACCGATACGCACCAAGCCCACCATGTGCGGCATGCGCAGCGTGTTGAAGACTTCGCCGTGCAGCTTGAGGATGCGCCGGGCATACCCCAGCAATACCTGACCTTCGGCGGTCAGGCGCACCTGCCGCCCCTCGCGCTCGAACAAGGGCCGCTGAAGGATATCTTCTTCCAGGCGCTTCATCTGCATGCTGACGGCCGATTGGGTGCGGTTGACCACTTCACCAGCCCGGGTGAAGCCACCTTGCTCGGCAATGGCAACGAAGGTGCGTAACACGTCAGCGTCAAGGCTCTGGTACTGGGACATTGCATCAATCTCCGAGATGCATGGCATAAGAAACATTCGTTGGATTGATCTTAATCGGCGCGTGAGACTGAAGCCATCGATAACGGAGGGCTTCACGATGAAAGGTACGATCAGCAGCGCAGAGGCTTCGGTCATTTCGTTCAGGCCGCTGTGGCGGGCGACCTGGGGGCGAGTGACCCGGTGGTTGGAGCTGCACCGCCAGCGTCAGCAGCTTGCCAGCCTGAGCGATGCCATGCTGCACGACCTGGGTTTGAGCAGGGCCGATACTCATCAGGAAATCGAGCGGCACTTCTGGGACGACCCGCTGTGCAAGTGAGCCCAGCGGTGTCCTTGTCTGGCGTTTCGGGGCTGTCGTTTAGCGCCGCACCTGTTTCAATGTTTCAGCGATCAGGAACGCCAATTCCAGCGACTGGTCGGCGTTCATTCGCGGGTCGCAGTGGGTATGGTAGCGATCCGACAGGGCATCCTCGGTGATCGGGCGAGCCCCGCCGATGCATTCGGTGACGTTCTGCCCGGTCATCTCGATATGAATACCACCCGCATGGCTGCCTTCGGCCTGGTGCACCTGGAAGAACTGCTTAACCTCGTCCAGGATCTGGGCGAAGTCGCGGGTCTTGTAGCCGCTGCTGGCCTTGATGGTATTGCCATGCATCGGGTCCGAACTCCACAGCACCTTGCGGCCCTCGCGCTCGACCGTGCGGATCAGCCCCGGCAAATGGTCCCCGACCTTGCCCGCGCCCATGCGCACGATCAGGTTCAGGCGCCCAGGGTCGTTGCTGGGGTTAAGGATGTCGATCAGGCGGATGAGCGCTTCTGGGTCCATGCTCGGGCCCACCTTGACCCCTATCGGGTTGTGCACCCCACGCAAGAACTCCACGTGTGCGCCATCGAGCTGGCGGGTGCGGTCGCCAATCCAGAGCATGTGCGCGGAGCAGTCGTAGTAGTCGCCGGTCAGGCTGTCCTGGCGCACGAAGGCCTGTTCATAGTTCAGCAGCAGGGCTTCGTGGGCCGTGAAGAAGCTGGTCTCGCGCAGCTGGGGTGCGCTGTCCAGGCCGCAGGCGCGCATGAACGCCAGGGTTTCGTCGATGCGGTTGGCCAATTGGTGGTATTTGTCGGCCAGCGCCGAATTGGCGATGAAGTCCAGGTTCCACTTGTGCACCTGATGCAGGTCGGCAAAACCGCCTTGGGCGAATGCGCGCAGCAGGTTCAGGCTGGCCGTGGACTGGTGGTAGGCCTGCAGCAGGCGCTCTGGGTCGGGGATGCGGCTCTTGGCATCGAAGCCGATACCATTGACGATGTCGCCACGGTAGGCGGGCAGGGTAACGCCGCCCAAAGTCTCCTCACCAGCCGAGCGAGGCTTGGCGAATTGCCCGGCCATGCGCCCTACCTTGACCACGGGGCAACCGGCGGCAAAGGTCATGACGATGGCCATTTGCAGCAGCACCTTGAAGGTGTCGCGAATCTTGGCCGCGGAAAATTCCGCGAAGCTCTCGGCACAGTCGCCACCTTGCAGGAGAAACGCCCGGCCCTCGGTCACCTCGGCGAACTGGCGTCGCAACTCGCGGGCTTCGCCAGCGAACACCAACGGCGGGTAACTGGCCAGGGTTTGCTCGACCTTGTGCAAGTGCGCAGCGTCAGGGTAGACGGGTTGTTGCTGGATCGGCAGGGCACGCCAGCTGTCAGGGCTCCACGTTTGGGTCATTTCAGGCTCGGTCATGTAGGTTGCAGGCTGGCAGCCATGGTAACAGCTGGCACCGTGCTTGTTGCAGCACGGGCGTTGACGGACAATGCAGCTTTTGCGGGGTGATTTGCACATGGTGGCGCAACGGCAGGAACGGTTGCTGGCACGCGTGGAGGACGCCTTTGGCGTCATCAGCGTGTACGAGGTGGATGATTACCGTTTCCTCGAATTCGGCGACGCCATCGAGCAGAGCTGCGTGTTCACGGCGGACCCCAGCTGGCTGGAGTACGACTACACCCGCGCCATGCTGGTAGGGGCGCTCTGCCATGAGCAGCCGGAAAGTGCGCTGTTCCTGGGGCTGGGCGCCGGAACCCTCACCCAGGCGTGCATGAAGTTTCTGCCCCTCGAAGACATCGAGGCCATCGAGCTGCGCCCGGATGTGCCACGTCTGGCCATGGAGTACCTTGGCCTGGATGATGACCCACGGCTATATGTGCGCATTGGTGATGCTGTCCAATTGCTGCCGACTGCGGAAACGACCGACTTGTTGTTCGTCGACCTTTATACCGACCATGGGCCGGGCGTCGGGCATCTGGCTTGGAATTTTCTTGAGGGCTGCCAGCAACGCCTCAACCCCGGCGGCTGGCTGGTGATCAATCAGTGGGCCACCGACGAGGGCAAGCCCCTTGGGGCGGCATTGCTGCGCGGGTTGTACCACCGCCACTACTGGGAGTTGCCGGTCAAGGAGGGCAACGTGATCGTGCTGGTGCCAGCCGATCTGGAGCAGACCCTGGACATGGCGGGGCTGCGGGCGCGGGCCGAGGCGCTGGCACCACGCCTGGGGTATAGCCTTGAAGGGTTGATCAAGGAAATTCGCCCGGCCAGTTGAGCCGGGCCGGTGGGATGAGCTTGCACGGGCCGCTGCGCAGTCACACAGAGGCCCTGAGCATCAAATCCGTAGCGTTTCAGTTGCTTGGCGATAATCCAAGCTACGGCCATTTAGGTGCAAAAGATGTATCGTTTCAGCTACCTCCAGCCGACATCCTCCTCAAACCCCGCGCCCTGAAAAAATTCCTCCCGTCCCGTTCGATTTCAGGTATAGTACGCGCCGGTCTTTTAGCGGGCCTCAAAAATCAGGCGGTGCAAATCCTCCGAGTCCAGCTTCGGCTGCACGTCCGCTAGGCGGACCTTCCCAAGTATCTTTTTCAATCGTTTTCGCAAATCCCCGCCGCCAAAGCTGCCTGGGTGACCTGTCGGTCTTTCATGGCTTGTGCAGCTTTGGAGCATGGGTCTTTGCGGATGCACTCTAGAGGCAGACCCATGACCCAGGAAATCGCCGGCTTCGCCGCTCTCGATCTCAATCCGAACATTGTTGCCGCTGTCGTGGCCACCGGCTATGAAGAGCCGTCGGCCATTCAGCAGCAATCGATCCCGATCATCCTCGCCGGTCACGACATGATCGGCCAGGCGCAGACGGGCACCGGCAAGACCGCTGCCTTCGCTCTGCCGATCCTCAACAAGATCGATGTGAGCAAGCGCGAGCCGCAAGCCCTGATCCTGGCACCAACCCGTGAGTTGGCGCTGCAAGTTGCAACCGCTTTCGAAACCTACGCCAAGCAGATGCCGGGCGTGAACGTCGTGGCCGTCTACGGTGGTGCCCCGATGGGCCCGCAGTTGCGCGCCATCCGCAACGGCGCGCAAATCGTCGTCGCCACCCCAGGCCGTCTGTGCGACCACTTGCGTCGTGACGAAAAGGTCCTGTCGACCGTGCAGTACCTGGTACTGGACGAAGCCGACGAGATGCTCAAGCTGGGCTTCATGGACGACCTCGAAGTGATCTTCGATGCCATCCCGGCTACGCGTCAGACCGTACTGTTCTCCGCGACCCTGCCGTCGTCGATCCGCTCGATCGCCGAACGTCACCTGCGTGAGCCCAAGCACGTCAAGATCCAGAGCAAGACCCAGACCGTCACCGCGATCGATCAGGCTCACCTGATGGTACATGCCGACCAGAAGATCCCGGCCGTGCTGCGTCTGCTGGAAGTCGAAGAGTTCGACGCGCTGATCGCCTTCGTGCGCACCAAGCAGGCTACCCTGGACCTGGCTGCCGCATTGGAAGCCAAGGGTTACAAGGCTGCTGCGCTGAACGGCGACATCGCCCAGAACCAGCGTGAGCGTGTGATCGACTCGCTCAAGGATGGCCGCCTGGACATCGTCGTCGCCACCGACGTCGCTGCCCGTGGCCTGGACGTGCCGCGCATCACCCACGTCTTCAACGTCGACATGCCGTACGATCCAGAGTCCTACGTGCACCGTATTGGCCGTACCGGCCGTGCGGGTCGCGAAGGTCGCGCACTGCTGCTGGTGACGCCCCGTGAGCGCCGCATGCTGCAGGTGATCGAGCGCGTGACTGGTCAGAAAGTTGCCGAAGCGCGCCTGCCCAACGGCCAGGCGGTGCTCGATGCCCGTATCAAGAAGCTGACCAACAGCCTGGCGCCGCTGGTTGCCGAAGCCGAAGCCACCCACGGTGAGCTGTTCGACCGCCTGACCGCCGACCTGGGCTGCAGCGCTCGCGCGCTGGCTTCTGCCCTGCTGCGCAAGGCCACCAATGGTCAAGCCCTGGACCTGGCAGCGGTAGAACGCGAACAGCCGCTGGTGCCAAGCTTCGCACCGCGTGGCGAGCGCACCGAACGTGGCGAGCGCCCGGACCGTGGCGAGCGCGAGCGTCGTGCGCCACTGCCGCTGGCAGAAGGCCGCGTACGCTGCCGTACCGCCCTGGGTGCACGTGACGGTATCGCCGCCAAGAACCTGCTGGGCGCCATCCTCAACGAAGGTGGCCTGGCGCGTGATGCCATTGGTCGCATCCAGGTGCGTGATAGCTTCAGCCTGGTCGAGCTGCCGGAAGATGGCCTCGAGAAGCTGCTGACCAAGCTCAAGGATACTCGCGTCGCTGGCAAGCAGCTCAAGCTGCGTCGCTACCGCGAAGATTGATCCCCAAGCAGTGAAAAATCCCCGGCCTAGGTCGGGGATTTTTTTTGCAAGCAATCAGGCGCTGCCTAATCGAATCGGTAGATATCCATCCCCAGCGCACCCAAGGCAAAGCCTTGGTGCACCACACCAAAAGCCCCGCGCGCGCCTAGGGCGAAGAACAGCGGCAGCAGATGCTCATCGCTTGGATGGTTGCGCACTGCAAACGGCGCCTGCGCCCTGTAGTCGAGCAGGGCCTGGGAGTCGTCGATCTGCAACTTCTCAACCATCCAGTTCCTGAAGGCCAGCGCCCACGGTGCCATCTTGTCTGGCCCAGCCTGCCAGTCCAGTTCTCCAAGATTATGCGTGATGCTGCCAGAGCCAATCAGCAGGACACCCTCTTCGCGCAGCCCGGCCAGGGCCTGGCCAATGCGTACCTGCACCGTGGGGCCCAAATGGCTGGGCAAGGACACCTGCACCAGCGGGATCTGTGCCTGCGGATACATCAGCGATAACGGTACCCAGGCGCCATGATCGAATGGCCGCTCGGCGTCTGGGTGAGCGGGTAGCCCGGCCGCCTGCAAACGCTCACAGATACGTCGCGCCAGGTCCGGATCGCCCGGTGCTGGGTACTGCACGGCGTACAGCGCTGCAGGAAAGCCAGCAAAATCATGCCAGGTGTCCGGCCTTGCGCCGCTCGTTACCGCCAGATCGCGGCTTTCCCAGTGGGCCGATACCACCACGATCGCACGTGGCGTAGGCAGCTGTTGGGCCAAGCGCGCCAGTGCAGGCCCGCTGGCGCCGGGTTGCAGTGCCAACATGGGTGAACCGTGGGAGATGAACAAGCTGGGCAGCATGGCAGGGTCCTGAGGGTTAAGATGCACGCATCTTCGGCCAAGCCTTGATCGAATCCAAATCAAGTTATGGCTATGAACCATCGAATAATCGGGAGCAAACATGGAACCGGCATTCTGGCAGCAGCGGTGGGCCGACAATCAGATTGGCTTTCATCAAGCCCAGGTTAACCCCTACCTGCAGGCCTATTGGCCTGGCTTGCATCTGGCAGCCAACAGCAAGGTCCTGGTGCCCTTGTGTGGCAAGAGCTTGGACGTACTGTGGCTGGCCAGGCAGGGGCACCGCGTGATGGGTGTGGAGTTGTCTCGTCGGGCAGTGGAGGATTTCTTCCGTGAGCAGGGGCTTGAGGCACAGGTTTCACACACAGGTGCATTCGAAGTCTGGCGCCATGGGGCGATAGAGCTGTGGTGCGGCGACTTTTTTGCGTTGTCGCGCAGCGACGTGGGTGACTGTACTGCGCTCTACGACCGAGCGGCCTTGATCGCCTTGCCTTCGGCGATGCGGGAGCAGTATGTCCGAGCGCTAGCGGTTTTGTTGCCTGCCGGCACCCAGGGGTTGGTGGTGACCTTGGACTATGACCAGGCGCTGGTGGCCGGGCCGCCGTTCTCGGTGAGCGACGACGCGTTGCGGCAAAGGTTCGCCGGCTGGCAAGTGGATGAGCTTGAGGCGGTGCAGGTGATCGAGCAGAGCCCGAAGTTCGTGCAGGCGGGTGCCTCGAGCTTGTGGGAGAGGGTCTATCGAGTCAGCCGTTGAAACCGTCACCCAGCCTTGCCGCGTTATCGAGCACTCACAAAAAAGGCGACCGAAGCCGCCTTTTGCAGGGTGGGGCGGATCAACCGCGGCGGCGCAGTGCGTCGATGCGGTCTTCCAGCGGCGGGTGGCTCATCAGCAGGCCGGCCAGGCCCTGCTTGAGGCCGCCATTGATGCCAAAGGCCTTTAGCGTATCGGGCATGTGGACCGGCAGGCCCTGCTCCACGCGCAGGCGCTGCAGGGCGCCGATCATGGCCGAGGTGCCAGCCAGGCGAGCACCGGCTTCGTCTGCGCGATACTCGCGGCGGCGCGAGAACCACATGACGATGATGCTGGCCAGAATGCCCAGAATCAGTTCGGCCACGATGGTCGCGACGTAGTAGGCGATACCCTGGCCTTCCTCGTTCTTGAAGATGACCTTGTCGACAAAGTTGCCGATGATCCGGGCGAAGAACATCACGAAGGTGTTCACCACGCCCTGGACCAGCGCCAGGGTGACCATGTCGCCGTTGGCAACGTGGCCGATCTCGTGCGCAAGCACCGCGCGCACTTCATCGGGCGAGAAACGCTCCAGCAGGCCTTGAGAGACCGCTACCAGCGCATCGTTACGGTTCCAGCCGGTGGCGAAGGCGTTGGCTTCATAGGCCGGGAAAATACCCACTTCCGGCATCTTGATGCCAGCCTCGCGGGACAACTCCTCGACCGTTTGCAGCAGCCACTGCTCATGACGAGTACGCGGCTGGCTGATGATCTGGGTGCCGGTGCTCATCTTCGCCATCCACTTGGAGATGAACAGCGAAACCAGCGAGCCGGCGAAACCGAACACCGCACAGAACACGAGCAGGCTGCCAAGGTCGAGGTCGACCCCGTTGGCCGCCATGAACCCGTTGAAACCGAACAGGCTCAGGGTAATGCTTGCAACCAGCACCACCGCAAGGTTGGTGGCCACAAACAACAGAATGCGCATCATGGTTGTTACGTTCTCCTGACGGATGAATTGTCGCTTACTGCGGGGTATATAAGGGGCCTGCCGCCGGGATTCAATCGACGGACTATTTCAAACTGTGTAAGCCGCAGTATGGCAGAGGAGGGGAAGCCGGCTGTGGGAGAGAGCATTGCAGGATGTAAGAAACATGCTACGGCGCGCGCGAGGCTGCTCTTTTTCCTAAGGCGGGCTCGCCAGCGCTCACAGCTTCAACCACGATTTCAGCCAATTGTGAGCGCCCGCGGCGCGTGTGCTTACTGCGAATAGGTCCTGAGGAAATTGCCGATTCGCCCGATGGCTGCTTCCAGGTCATCTACGCGGGGCAGTGTCACCACGCGGAAATGGTCCGGCCAAGGCCAGTTGAACGCAGTGCCCTGGACGATGAGCAGCTTCTCGGACAGCAGCAGGTCCAAGGCAAATTTCTCGTCGTTAAGGATCGGGCAGACCTTCGGGTCGATCTTCGGGAACGCATACAGCGCGCCCATGGGCTTGACGCAGCTCACGCCAGGTATGTCGTTGAGCAGTTCATAGGTGCGGTTGCGCTGCTCCAGCAAGCGCCCTGGCGGCAGCACCAGGTCGTTGATGCTTTGGTAGCCACCCAGTGCTGTCTGAATGGCGTGCTGGGCCGGTACGTTGGCGCACAAGCGCATGTTGGCCAGCATGTCGATGCCTTCGATGTAGCTCAGGGCATGGTGCTTGGGCCCGGAAATGATCAGCCAACCGGAGCGAAAGCCTGCCACGCGGTAGGACTTGGACAGGCCGTTGAAGGTCAGGCACAGCAAGTCCGGTGCCAGGGAGGCCGTGCTGATGTGCACCGCTTCGTCATAAAGAATCTTGTCGTAGATTTCGTCTGAGAACACCACCAGGTTGTGCTGGCGAGCCAGTTCCAGCATGCCCCGCAACAGCTCCGTGGAGTAGACCGCGCCCGTGGGGTTGTTGGGGTTGATGATGACCAATGCCTTGGTGTTGGGGGTGATCTTGGCCTTGATGTCCTCCAGGTCCGGGAACCAGTCGGCTTGCTCGTCGCACAGGTAGTGCACCGGTTTGCCACCGGCCAGGCTTACGGCTGCCGTCCACAGGGGGTAGTCGGGGGCGGGGATGAGCACCTCGTCACCGTTGTTCAGCAGGGCCTGCATCGACATGACGATCAACTCGGACACGCCGTTGCCCAGGTAGATGTCTTCGATGCCGACGCCTTCGATGCCCTTTTGCTGGCAGTACTGCATCACCGCCTTGCGGGCGCTGAACAGGCCTTTGGAATCGCTGTAGCCCTGCGCGGTAGGCAGGTTGCGGATCACGTCCTGCAGAATTTCATCGGGCGCCTCGAAACCGAACGGCGCCGGGTTGCCGATGTTCAGCTTGAGGATGCGGTGGCCTTCCTCTTCCAGGCGCTTGGCGTGCTTGAGCACAGGGCCGCGAATGTCGTAGCACACATTGGCGAGCTTGTTCGATTTGCTGAACTGCATGATGGAATCCCGATTGAGAAAACGCGCTATGCCCGGCCGAAAGGTTTGTAAGGGCACAAAGCGGGTGCGAGACTGAACGCCTTGCACACGAAGCCAACTAATATACGTGCCACCCGCGCCCCGGAAAAGACGGCGCAGGGTGAAATTGAGCCTGCCGAGGTAGCCCCATGCAAAAGATCGAGAAAACCCTGGAACAGTGGCGGTCGATGCTCGACCCCGAGCAATACCAGGTGTGCCGTCTGAAAGGTACCGAAAGGCCGTTCAGCGGCAAGTACAACAGCGAGCGCCGCGACGGCATCTATCACTGCATCTGCTGCGGGTTGGCATTGTTCGATGCCCAGACCAAGTTCGACTCGGGCTGTGGTTGGCCAAGCTTCTACGCCCCCATCGAGGACAGCGCGATGATCGAGATCCGCGACACGTCCCACGGCATGATCCGCACCGAGGTCACCTGTGCCCGCTGCGATGCTCACCTGGGCCACGTGTTCCCCGACGGGCCGCCACCGACCGGGCTGCGCTACTGCATCAACTCGGTGTGCATCGACTTGCGCCCCCGTGACTGACCGGAGCTCGAACATGGCCGCATCGCTGCTGGATATTCCCTGTGTCACCATTACAGGCGAGCACAAGAAGCTGGGCGACTTCCCAGGCAAGGCCGTGCTGGTGGTCAACACCGCCAGCCAGTGCGGTTTCACGCCGCAATACGCCGGGTTGGAACAGCTGTGGCAGAGGTACCGTGATCGGGGGCTGATGGTGCTGGGCTTTCCCTGCAACCAGTTCGGCAAGCAGGAGCCGGGTGAGGCGCGTGATATCGCGCAGTTCTGCCAGCGCAATTTCGGCGTGAGCTTTGCGCTGTTTCGCAAGGTGGAGGTCAACGGCCCAGGTGCCCATCCCTTGTTCGCCGAGCTCAAACAGCGGGCGCCTGGCATTCTGGGTAGCCAGAAGATCAAGTGGAACTTCACCAAGTTCCTGCTCGACCCGGTCAGCGGCCAGGTGGTGCGTTATGCGCCGACCACCAAGCCGCAGGCATTGGAGGCGGACATAGAGCGCCTGCTCAGCCGCTGACCGGTACCCAGCGATCGACCACGGCCAGCAGATCCTCGCGCCGGAACGGCTTGGCCAGGTAATCGTCCATGCCGGCCGCCCGGCATCGCTCGCGCTCCTCGGGCATTGCATTGGCGGTGAGTGCGACAATCGGCAGCCCTGGCCAACGGCCGCGCTCACGGATGTGCCGGGTGGCCTCGTAGCCATCCATCACCGGCATGTTGCAGTCCATCAGCACCAGGTCGAAGGCCTGCTCCTCAAGCCGCGCCAGGGCTTCGACACCTTGCGTGGCCAATTCGACCTGACACCCCAGCTTTGCCAGCATGCCCTTGGCCACCAGTTGATTGACGGGGTTGTCCTCCACCAGCAGGATGCGTGCCCGGCCTTTGGCTGTAGCGGTGGGCGGGGTTGCCAATGGGTGCTCGGCATCGTGTCCTTGCAATACCCGATGCAGCGTCTGGTACAGCGCCCCCCGGGTCAGCGGGCGCGCGAGCTGATGCAGGGGGGCCATGGCCAACGCCTGTTCACTGGGCAGGAAATTGCCGTAGGCAGTGACGAGCAGAATGGGTATCTGCGAAACCCTGCGCACTTCGGCCAGCGCTTGCACATCGTCGAGGATCAGCAGGTCGGTTGTGCCGGCCACGGTCTCAATGCCGTCGTGACGTGCATACGCCAGGCCCAAGGCCGGTAGCAGGCCAAGCATCAGCTCATGCAGGCCACTGCCCGCTGCGGTCAGTGCAGCCACGCTGGCGTGCAAAGGCTCGGGCGCATCGGCCTTGGCGCAGGCGTTGAGGGGTAGCTCTGCGGTGAAGCGGCTGCCAAAACCCGGCTGGGACCGGATATGCAGATGCCCGTGCATGGCCTTGCACAGGTTACGGGTCAGGGCCAGGCCCAGGCCGGTACCGCCGTACTGACGCGTGATGCCTGCGCCGGCCTGGGTGAAGGGCTGGAAGATACGCGCTTGCGCATCTTCAGGGATGCCGATGCCGGTATCCCGGACTTCCAGGCGCACGCCGCCGATCATTGGCTCAAGCCTTACGTCCACCCGCCCGAAGCGCGTGAATTTCAAGGCATTGGACAACAGGTTGCCGACGATCTGGCGCACCCGCGTGGGGTCGCCCAACACGCTTGCCGGGAAGTCGTGGGCAATCAGGCAGGTCAGTTCGACCCCTTGAGCCACGTTCTGCGACAGCAGGCTGGCGGTGTCCTCGACCAAGGTCGCCATGTCGAAGGGGATGTGTTCGAGCTCAAGCTGGCCTGCATCGAATTTCGACAGATCGAGGATATCGTTGAGCAATTCGACCAGGACTTTGCCGGAATCATGGGCAATGGCCAGCTGCTGGCGCTGCTCGCCCGGCAGTGGGTTGTCCAGCGCCAGGGCGATCATGCCGAGCATCCCGTTGAGGGGCGTGCGGATCTCGTGGCTCATGTTGGCCAGGAACGCCGCCCGTGCATGGGCCATGTCCAGCGCCCGCCGCCGGGCTTGCTCAAGCTCCTGGTTGGTCAGGCTGAGGTTGTCGTTGCTCGCCTTGAGTTCGTCGGTGCGGGCCGCAACGATATTCTCCAGCTCGTTGAGGTACTGGGTGAGCCGATTCTCGGCCGTACGGCGCTGCTCGATCTCGGTGGACATGCTGACGAACTGCTGGTTGGCCACCTTCACCAGCACACCGATTTCATCGTGCTCATGACCGGGCGGGCATTGCAGTCGTCCCTGCATGGGCTTGCGCGCATCGCCGCCGCTCAGCGCACCGATCACCGTGACCAACGGCTTGGTCAGCATCATGTAGAACAGTGCCAGCAACAGGCCTGTCAGCACCAGGCTGCGGGCAAAGCCGTTGAGCAGGGTGAGGCCGGCGCGGTCGAGAAAACGCCGGCCGAAGGGGTAGGTGTCCACGTCCAGGTACAGCGTGCCCAGGTACTCGTCGGGCATGTGGGTGAGAAACAGGGGGTCGCGCAGTTGGCGATGATCGCCGAAGAGAAAGTCGCTGATCGGCCTGTAGCGGTCTTCGAGTCGCGGTCGCTCCACGTCGGCCAGCACCGTCTCGTTGTTGTCGATCAACCGTGCACGCACGATGGCAGGCGACTCCAGAAGCCCCCGGGTCAACTCCAGTGCCAGTTCCGAGTCGATGTTGTAGGCAATGCGCGAGGCCGGGTTGTGGCTGATTTGCAGCAGCGCACGCACTTCGCGGTTGATCGAGGCGTCTTCGCTGGCATAATCGATGCCGATCTGGACAAGACTGAGCAATGTTCCCAGGATGAAGCCAACCAGGACTGTCAACCGGGCTTGCTTGTATGACAGGCGATTGGTGAACTTGATATCCATGAGTCCCGAGCCGGTTCCACATTCCTTGCGCTGCGCAAGCATAGCCGATCGATCGCGGCTGCTGGCGGGTCTGTCACATATTCAGCCCTGATCAGGCTGACCGCCTGGGCTGGCCGTTTCATTGCTCAATAGCCTTGTACGTCATGGCTCGGTGCTACGTGCCGTTGCGACTGTACGGGGCGGGTCAAGGATAACGGGCCACCCGCCAACCCGAATTCGAATGTGTAGGAGTCGTCATGGACGCCCGCTTGATTGCTTTTCTGGACCGCGCCGAAACGGTGCTGGCCCGTCTCGAACCGCTGCTGCCGGCACCGCGTCCGGAGATCGACTGGTCCGCGACCCTGGCTGCCCGTTGGCAGCGCGACGGCCGCAGTGGCTACCTGATGCCGCTGGAGGTCAGCTTGGATATCCGCCTGAGCGACCTGATCGGCGTCGACCAGCAGCGTGACCAGCTTGGCCGCAATACCCATCAGTTCATCAATGGCCTGCCCGCCAACCACGCGTTGCTGTGGGGCTCGCGCGGCACGGGCAAGTCTTCGCTGGTGCGCGCGCTGCTGGCCGAGCACGCCAAGGCGGGGCTGCGCTTGATCGAAATCGAACGCGACCATTTGGCCGACCTGCCGCGGGTGGTCGAGCAACTGCAGAAATTGCCGCAGCGCTTCATCCTGTTCTGCGACGACCTGTCGTTCGAGGCAGGCGAAGGCGACTACCGAGTGCTCAAGAGCGTACTCGATGGCTCGCTGGAGCAGGCCCCGGACAACGTCCTGTTGTACGCCACGTCCAACCGCCGCCACCTGGTGCCGGAGAAACAGAGCGACAACGAAAACTGGCAGATGGTCGATGGCGAGTTGCATCCCAACGAAGCGGTGGAAGACAAGATCGCCTTGTCCGACCGCTTCGGGTTGTGGCTGTCTTTCTACCCCTTCAGCCAGGAGCACTTCCTCGATGTGGTCGAGCACTGGATCGGCCAGCTCGCGCGCCCGGCCGGGCTGCGCTGGCAGCGTGACGAAGCCCTGGACATACTCGCCGTGCGCTGGGCTACTGGCCGCGGTAATCGTAATGGCCGATGTGCCTATCAGTTCGCCCGCTATTGGGTCGGGCTGCAATTGCTGGAGCAAACCCGATGATCGATCTTAATGCCAGTGGTGCTGGCCTGGACGGCTACGCCTTGCTGGCGGCGCAAGTCCAGGCGCTGTTCGCCGACGAGCGTGACTTCACCGCCAACGCCGCGCAGTTCTCGGCCTTCGTCTATCACCAGATCGAAGACCTGAACTGGGCGGGGTTCTACATCAATCGCGATGAACAGCTGGTGCTCGGCCCGTTCCAGGGCCAGGTGGCCTGCGTGCGCATTCCCTTTGGCAAAGGCGTATGCGGCACGGCGGCAGCCACTCGACAAACCCAGCGGGTAGAGGACGTGCATGCCTTTGCCGGGCACATAGCCTGCGACAGCGCGTCCAACAGCGAGCTGGTGATTCCACTGATCAAGGAGGGCAGGCTGGTGGGCGTGCTGGATCTGGATAGCCCCACGGTTGGGCGTTTCAGTGAGGCCGATCAGGCGGGGCTTGAGCAGCTGGCGGCGATTTTCCTGCAACTGACTGACTGCTGATCGCCCCTGAGCCGGTATCGGCGGCATGCCTGAGCCGCCGGTATGGGCAAGATGTTCAGTCGTACATCGCCTTCTTCTTCCAGGTTTCCTCGTCGTCGGTTTTCAAGCCTTCGGTCAGCTCGTTTTCTTCGTCTTCGGTCGGCGCCAGCTGATCCAGCACTTGGGCGTTCACCCGCGCCAGCAGTTTTTCAAGGTACGTCAGCTGCTCTTCATAGACCTTCGGTTCGGGCTGCTTGCGCAGGTATTGCACGCCCCGTTCGAAGGCCAGGCGGGCCTGGCCGGGCTGTTCGTTCTGCAAGGCCTGCTGGCCGAGGTTGTTGAAGAACTCGATATGCAGCAATACAAGGATGTGGCGAATTTCCTTGAGCCAGTGCTTGGCTTCCAGAGCAGGTAAGAAGCCTTCCTGCGCGGCGCGGGTGATCTGGTTGTGCAAGGCTTCGAGCAGAAACCGCACGTCCTTGGCCTTGGCTTCGGTCAGAATCGGGTTGGGTGGGTTGTTGACCGGTATCTGCTCGCCCTTGGCGATCAGCGCTTCTACTTCAGCGATGCGCGCCTTGATGTCGGCATTGTGCTTGTCCAGGGCAAGCTGGCGCTGGTTCACATTGAGTTCCAGCCGGGTCAGCAGCAATTTGAGCCCAGGAGTCATGTACTGGCCGGGGAAGGTTTCACTGATTTCGCCACAGCGACGCAGGCGATCGGCCAGTTCGATCTTCAATCGAGCGCGCTCGAGCTTGCCGTTCTCGACCACGTTATTGAGGTAGCCAATCAGAATCAGCAGTGCGATACCCGCCACGACGAGCAGGGTGATCAGTAGTGGTGTCACCGTGAATGCCTCATGAAATGGATTGCATCATTGAGTGTAGGGGCGAGGTTGGATAATCCCTGACAGCCTGTGTTCATTATCGGCCGTTTGCCCAGTGGCTGAATGCTGGCACATTTATGCGTCGCTGACGTTAGAAATTCAGCTCGGGCTTTGTCTAACGCATGGGCGAGCTGGGACGGCAGGGCGGGAAGTCATTGATTTAAATAAATTTCTACAAAAGGGTTGACGGCCTATCCATCCCTCCATAGAATGCGCGCCACTTGCAGCGTAAAGCACACAGCAGAACGCAGCAGGAAGTGAAAGCAGGCAGTAATGCCAGCAGCGTGTCCCCTTCGTCTAGTGGCCTAGGACACCGCCCTTTCACGGCGGTAACAGGGGTTCGAGTCCCCTAGGGGACGCCATATTGCGGGAATAGCTCAGTTGGTAGAGCACGACCTTGCCAAGGTCGGGGTCGCGAGTTCGAGTCTCGTTTCCCGCTCCAAGTTCTCCGGCAACGCTTAACGGCGGGGCGGGAAATAAAAATCCAGTCTGAATCGTGAGGTTCAGGTGCTGGTGCACTGAAAAGTGTTGTGTGTCCCCTTCGTCTAGTGGCCTAGGACACCGCCCTTTCACGGCGGTAACAGGGGTTCGAGTCCCCTAGGGGACGCCATTGCGGGAATAGCTCAGTTGGTAGAGCACGACCTTGCCAAGGTCGGGGTCGCGAGTTCGAGTCTCGTTTCCCGCTCCAATTATTCATCTATAGACGTCCACCAAAGTCTGTAGGTTATTGATTCAACAGGGTTTTAGCCCTGGGGAATGTCTAGCGAAAGCTGCTCAGTTCCACTGTCAACCACGCCCAATCAGTACACGAAACAGTACATGAAATTCGGGCGGTTGCTGGTGCGGATTGTTTGCTGAGCCACTGCCCCTGAGCACGGTACACCTCTCCTCAACTTGAAGGAGATGTACCCATGCCGTTAACAGATGCAGTAGTCCGGTAGGCGAAGACCACCGGCAAAGACTACACCCTCAACGATGCAGACGGCCTGGTGCTGTTCGTCACCGGTCGAGGGGCGAAGAAGTGGCACTTCCGCCTCACCTGGCTTGGCAAGCAACAGCGCGTTGCCGTTGGCAGCTATCCCGAAATGTCCCTCAAGGATGCGCGTGAGCAGCGCGACGACTTGCGATCGCAGGTCGCCCGTGGCGTTGATCCGCGTGTTCACCGTCTGCAGGTCAAGGCGGCAGAGCTGGCCGCGCCCCTGAACACCTTTGCTTCCGTCTTCAAGGCCTGGCGTGACTTCAAGGCGCTGGGCCTGAAAACTGGCCGTCAGAGCACCCTGTCGCAGATCGACCGCATTTTTGCCAAGGACGTACTGCCCTGGCTGGGCAAGCTGTCAATCTTCGATATCGACAATCCGCACCTGCTGGACGTGCTACGTCGCATCGAGCGGCGCAAGGCGTTTACCACCGCCGAGAAGGTGCGCACCTGGTTCAATCAGCTGTTTCGCTATGCGATGGTCGAAAAGGGCTTGCGCTACAACCCGGCCAGCGACCTCGATATCGTGGCCGCGCCCAAGCCTCCCGTATCGCACAACCCGTTCCTGCGCATGGACGAGTTGCCCACCTTCCTGCAGACCTTGCGCAGCTATGGCGGCCAGGAAGTCACCAGGATGGGCTTGCGCCTGTTGCTGCTGACCGGCGTGCGTACTGGGGAGCTACGCCAGGCGGTGCCTGAGCAGTTCGACCTGGAGCGCGGCCTGTGGATCATCCCGCCGGTCATCTTCAAGCAGTTGCAGGTCAAGCTGCGTCGCGAGGGCAAGACCATTGCGCCCTATATCGTGCCGCTGCCCCAGCAGGCCATCGACATTGTGCGTGTGCTGATCGACGAGCACGCTCGCCGCCCCGCGCAGCACTACCTGCTGTCGCATCGCAGCCGCCTCAAGGAACGCATCAGCGAAAACACGCTCAATGGCGCGCTGCATCGCATGGGTTATGCCGACCGGCTGACAGGTCACGGCATCCGGGCGACGATTTCCACGGCGCTCAACGAGCTGGGTTACCCGAAAGAATGGATCGAAGTGCAGTTGTCCCATGCCGACCCCAACAAGATCCGCGCAGCCTACAACCATGCGGACTATGTGGAGCAGCGCCGGATGATGATGCAAGACTGGGCTGACCGGCTCGATGCTTGTGAACGCGGTGAGCCGATCGCGCAGCCGGTGTTGCCGCAGGCAGCGCCGCACAGCATGGCGGGGATCGAAAGCTATCTTCGCCTGTTGGCACAGGGGCGTTTACCGCAGCCGGTGGACGGAGTGGCGCTGCCGCGTCATATCGTGGGCTGATGCAGGGGCTTCGGGATCGCTTGCCAGTGGCATGGAAATCTGGTGATAGATTTTGGCGTGATGTACAATGAGCTGTACATGTGAAGGAGAGGTTGCCATGCGCACTATCAGCTATACCGAAGCCCGGCAGAACCTGTCGGCCACCATGGTGCAGACCGTCGAGGATCGCGCCCCGACTCTGATTACCCGCCAGAATGGCGAGGCGTGCGTGCTGATGTCGCTGGAGGAGTACAACGCGCTGGAGGAAACGGCTTACCTGCTGCGCTCTCCGGCCAACGCACGCCGCCTGATGGATTCGATTGACAGCCTCAAGCGCGGTCAGGGTGTCGAGCGGGATATCGCCGAGTGAAGCTGATCTGGTCTGAGCAAGCCTGGGACGATTATCTGTACTGGCAGGACGCAGATAGGCGTATGGTCAAAAAGATCAACGAGCTGATCAAGGAGACCCGCCGCACCCCTTTCGAGGGCAAGGGCAAGCCGGAGCCGCTGCGCCACAACCTGGCGGGCTTCTGGTCGAGGCGGATCACTGCCGAGCATCGGTTCGTGTATTCGGTGACGGATGAAGCGCTGCTGATTGCCGCCTGCCGTTATCACTATTGAAGGCCGGAAAACGCCGGCCAGGTGTGGGAGCGCACCTGCTGTACAAGCTCCCCTCGGGAGAGCGGCTTTTGAGCCTTTTGGCCTTTTCGGATAGGGCCTTTGGCCCTTGAGCCTCTTCCCTTGTCGCAACCCTTGAGGCCCTTTGTCGTTTCCCTTTGAGAGCGGAGGCAGCATAGGCCAGTGATCCGGTTGCTGAGCCAGCGAGGTATTCATTATGCAGCAGCGCGACCCACAGAAGCAGCGCACCGCCTGGAAGCTGGGCCAGTGGCTGGGTAACGGCTACCGGGCATTCTTGCGCCAGGAAGCCCGCTTCATGGCCTGGCTGGCTGGGCATGGCGTGCCGGTAAAAGTTGCCCGTATCCTGCCCTGGGCATTCAGGATCGTCGTCGTTCTGGTGCTGCTGTACCTCGCCTTCTGGCTGGCTCTGGTGTTCCTGGGCATTGCCGTGTTGGCGCATGCCGGCGGCGGCACTGGCGTCGATCAGGATGATGATTGGCCTATTGGGGAGCAGGCCGATCACAAGAAGAATCCTGGGTATGATCCAAATATGTATAACGATGCCCCGGATCATCGCTTTTACGATCCACGTTATGACGATGACTGAGCGGCATTAGCGAAGCTTTCCGCCGCTCATTGTCTCGGCTCCCTTGCTTCCTGCCTTGCCCGCGCCAGCAGTACCGTCGCTCAGCCCTTGCATTGCACCGCCTGCACGAACCCCAACCCAGCCCAAGGCTGTGACCCAAAACGTCGGCAGCACAATAAACATGGTGCCCATGACGAAATTCAACAGCATGTCGCCGAAGGTGTTGTCCAGCCCCAGCATGATGTTGAAATTCATATGCGGCCGGTTGAAGCCCATGCCCCAGCCATACAGGGCATCGAGGATGGTCGAATCGATCCAGCGGGCCATCTCGAACCAGAAATCGACGAAGTACAGCGCGAAGTGGACGCAGCTGATCGTGACGAAGGCGCGGATATCGTAGGTGGCCAGGGTGAACAGCAGCGGTGTGCTGATGATCAGCACCATCTTGAGCAGCGACATCACCATCGGCAACGCCTGGCGCACCACGGCCATTCCCACATCACCAGCGGCGCGGGTGACGATGTTGGGCAGGGTCTTGTCGATCTGTCCACCATAATCGGCATAGACACTGCCCAGGTTCATTTTCTGCTGGCGCGGAGCGGCAATGGCGCGCACCACGGAATCATCCACCTCGGCGCGACTCAGAAAGCCCGCCCAGCCGGCGATGCGGCTGAGCAGGCCGGGCTCGACCTGCTGCAGCAGGCGGGCACGCAGGCCGTTGCCGGCATCGCTCCACCACTGGAGGCAGGTCGGATACCCCGCACCGCTTGGCACCTGGGCCAGGCCGGCGTCCCGGCTGCTGTCGTAGGCCCAGCCCTCGCGTGGCGTTCTGGCACGGTAGGTGTCGTAGTAGCCGCTGGCGCCGACGAAATAGTTGGAGCCGATCCATGTCACGTCGTGCATCTGGTTGTCGTCGAGATCGGGGCGACTCATGAACAACTTGGCCCTCGCCGGGCCGTAGCAATCGTGCGTGAAGTCCGCGACCTCCTGGGCCAGCACCGGATCAGCGATGCGCGTGGCATTGATCTCCATGCGCATCTGGCGCAGATCGGTGCCGCACGGAATGGCCGCGACCGCAGCCCCCGTCACCGCCCGCGACAGCGCATGCATGAACGCCCACCACACCGGAAGTTTCGCGCTCTGGTTGTTGAGGGTAGTGAAGGACTGGCTCCAGCCCGTCTCGGCGGGCAGTG
This sequence comes from Pseudomonas sp. DE0010, assembly GCF_007680745.1. Lineage (NCBI taxonomy): Bacteria > Pseudomonadati > Pseudomonadota > Gammaproteobacteria > Pseudomonadales > Pseudomonadaceae > Pseudomonas > Pseudomonas sp. DE0010. The sequence goes on along the minus strand of NZ_VEJQ01000014.1, from coordinate 71,809 downwards.
GCACATTCATCTGACACTGGGCCGAACGACTAGTGTCAAACTTGATGGTTGCCAGATCCACATCGATGGTCGGGACGCAAGCGAACATCACCACGACGATGGCGATCCAGATGCGGTTCTCGATGCGCTGAGTCGACAGGATGCCCTTGTTGGCCTAGTCTGCGCCCTCCGTGCGTACGTTCAGCCACTCGCCAAGGATGATGGCCAGGAACGGCAGTGCAATCACCCCACTGGTCACCACGATGGCCCAGATGCCGTTATGCACGATCCAGGCGACCAGCGTCAGGTAATACTCCAGATAATCGGTCGTCAGCAATGTCATGGCAGGTCCCCGGCCTTAGTACAGTCGCAGCCAGTTGCTGGCTTCGTACAGCACGATGCCGAGCACACCGAGCACCTCGATGACGCATAATTGCTGGCGTAATTGCGGATCGCGCGCGAGGCGACGGCGACGCACCCAGGGCCAGGCGGCCGCGACGGCGGCATACAGGCACAGGCGCCAGACAAAGAAATGCCCGGCGTGATCGTCGAGCCACTGCTGCCAGGGCTCAATACCTCCCAGCAGCAGGATGCCGGCGAAGGTGACCACGAAGGCCAGGATGAACAGGCCAGCGACCAGCAGCGCCATGATGATGAGCAAGCGACGCAATGGCCGATCAGGCTTGGTGGGTGAGAACGGCGAGGGCATGACAGTTTCTCCGGAGCAAAGGAACGCTCTGGACAGTTCATGACCAGCCGCCGTGTTCTTCGACAAACAATGCGGTATTCACCCTCACCGGATTGCCGTCCAGGATCTGTCATGCCTTGCGGTGGAACTCAATGGTATGCTAGCGCAGTTCAAGGTGTAATGCTCGCTTTGCGATTTAATCTATAACAAATACAGAGAATTGCAGCAGGCCCGATAAGCAAGCCGTCTTCGGAGTGAGTTGCCATTTAATGGCAGCGTTGCTCTGCAGGCGGTTTTTCTTTCGGGTCGGTATAACCATGTGAGCATATAAATGAGCCTTGATTGGACGCGTTTATTGCCTGGATAAATAACCCGCTTGTACAAAGCGCTGTTATATCCCCACTTATCGGCGCCCTATTGGGGCTGCTATTTGGCGGATTCAACAACACCCCTTCGCCTGCGGCACCTGTCACAGTGCAGCAGACCGTTATCACCTTCAGGCAAACGGTCGTGGTGAATCAAAGCCGGGGAACATCCTCTTCTTCGGACGACGTATGGGCTTACCTTGGCGCTCTGTTCATTGTCGTGGCCGTTGTCATCTGGGGGTATAGCCGTTACGCCAGTGAAATCCTGCACTATTGGCTGAGTGGGGTGTTTTCCTGCACGGCGTTTATCCTGGCGGCTGGTTTGGCCTCTGCCATCCGGGGGCAATACAACAGCGCGGAATGGGGCTGGTACATCTTCACGCCCCTGGTTGCAGTGGGCGCCTCCATCTACCTGACCGAACTGGCGCAGGCAGGCATTATTGCCGGCGCCCGTGAGGCTGCTTTCCGCTACGGGATTATTGATTACTATTTTGATGTACTGGAGGACGAGCATCGGATTTGGATACTGTCCCAGCTCTTCGGAGTCGTGATGGGGATTGGTGCAACGCTTGCTGCGGCGCTTCGGTCACTGCATTACCTCGCCTTGATGAATCAGCGGGCCAGCGGTGCACTGTCTTCGGTCTGGTTTGCCTTGGCGCGGTATACCCGGTTTTCCGCACGGGCCGGCGGCGTTGTGCTGCTGATCATGCTGCTTGGCGGGGCCTACTTCATGCTCTCAGGCCTGGCGTATGAACTGTGGATGCGACGAGGCTAGCCAGCGACTGCCCGGCGACTAGCGTCCCACATACAGCGTGACGATCTGGGGCCGTTCATGGCCCAGTTCATGGCTGATGATCTGGCGAGCCTGCGTATCGATCTGGCGCTGGGCCGGGGTTAGCTCACGCGCGGTTGGCCCGCCCGCAGCCGGCGCCTGCCAGCCGGTCAGCGCCTCATATCTTGCCTGGGCGTACTGATGGCGCAGGCCATGCATGTTGCTCAGCCCTGCCGCCTTGCACTGGCCGTCATACACATGTTGCTGCTGGATGTAGGATTTGTTTGCCGGGATCAGCGAACTGGCCCTGGCCAGTGTCCGCGCCGCATCAAGCACCGCCCGTTGCTGCGGCGTCGTAATGGGGACGCTGCGCGGTTTGCCGCCTTTCGTCCATGAGCCTTTGAGCGCGATGTGATCGCCCCGGTCGGCCCAGGTCGGCTGGAACTTGATGCACTCCTGGCGGCGCAGCCCGAAGGCGGCTTGCAGGCGCAGGCTCATCTGCACGTGCGGATCGCAGATGGCATCCAGGCGTTCGTCCAGAGTCTGCGCCTTGCTCTGGTTGCTGCTGTACTTCCGCTCGGGAATGCCGAGCTGGCGATTGTCGGCAGGTAGCAGGCCGGCCTTGCCGATTTTCTCGGCCCACCAGCGCAAGTGACTCAGGCGGTTCTTCAGGGTGCCGGTCGAGAGCCCCTGTGCCTGCCACTGGTTGAGCAGCGTATTGACGTGTTTGCCCTTGAGCGAACGGGCCTGCATCTGGTTGAACCCGGCATCACGCAACTGGCGGGCCATCAGCGTCAGCGAGCGCTGCCGGTCAGCCTGCGTGGCAAAGCTGCCGTCACGGTTGCTTCGGCACAGCTGTTTCAGCGTCCAGGTCAAATCGTCCATCGTCTGCCTCCGGTGTGCCGGGTGTCGCGTCATGCTGAGAACTTGATCGTTTAGCGTTGTTGCCAACTCGCTATCGCGAGATCCCCGAAGGGCGAAGGGCTGGGTGCTCAGCGCACCCCTTGCCTCGGCATGAGGCGTCCACCTTGCTTCCTGTGGGAAGACCGGGCGGCATGTCATCGTGCGTAGTGCATGGATAAACCTCCTGTGGATGGGATAAGGGAAAGCTCTCGGCTGATGACGACAGCGGGCATGGGACAGACAGGCAGCAGGACGCTGCGGCGGATGGGACGACGCCGAATGGCTGGGAGATGAAAGTGGCTCACCCTGTGGCAGGGGCGGTGCGCAAATGGGCCTGGCGCGCCTGGGGTGGCTTCATCCTTGCGGACAGGCACTTGCAGAAGCCGGTGCCTTTGGGTGGCCGGATGGGTACGGCTGCGCAATGACGGCGCATGGACGCTGCGCCAGCATGTCCGGCATTACACCTGCCGGCAGATCACTGCGGGATCAGTATCGCGGGGCATCATCATGTGCGACAGCGACAATAGGATGCTGCCCCAGCCCGTATTGTTGCGGCGGTTCGCGGTGTCGTCACTGCGGTGTGCAGTGACGACACCAGCAGGCCCCCGAGGTCGTTCTGGCGCAGGAAATGACCTTGGCCGACGCGGTAGAGGCAACGTCTTCCTGCCATCTGCAGCAGCCACGGCATGCCGCCTGTGCGCTTCGCCACTGACGCGGCCTGTGGCCTTGTCGGCTGCCTGATCCGCCAGGACAGAGGCCGTTCTGACGGCTCAGGCAGCTTGCAGTGGATGGGGCGGCCGCGCTGACTGCAACCACCGGAACGCCGAACCGTCATGCAGACCCGGGGCGCCATCCCTTGCCCTGCAGAAAGCGGGTGGTCAGCTCGCCGACATTCGCAGGCCTGTTCAACATGCTGCGGATGTTGGCAATGTGCGCCCTGACCAACTCCGGGTCGGCGGGCTTGAACTCGGGGGCTGGCGTTGAGGATGGAGGCGGGGTGACGGCGGGTTTTGCCGCAACGGCCGGACAGGCAGGCTGGCGCAGCTTGCGGCCAGCCCAAAAGCGGAACTCCCCGGCCAGCACCCGCTTGATCAACCCGAAGAAATAGGCGATCACGTTGTGCACCGTGCCGCTCTGGCTGCGGGCCTGCAGCTCGTCGAGCACATCCTGGCGCTGAGCCTCGGGCAGGCGCCGCAAGGCCACGACCACATCATGCTGCTGCCGTGGGGCAAGCCGGCCCAGGCAGGGAGGCAACGCAGGCGGGTTATCCACAGCCCCCTCTTCGCGCGCGCGGTACGTACGTTTTTTATACTTATACATACTATACGTAGGGGCGGCACCTTCCGTTACGGCAGCCATCGTCGTGTTCTGTGGCGGAACCGAAGTGCACTGAGCAGGCGGGATGTCGGCCGGGTATTCCGGCGACGGTGCGGTCGTGGATTCGTCGGAAGCCCTCGGGGTCGTCGGGCCTGCGTCGTCGGAGTCATCACCGCCGGACGAGGCGTTTGCCAGTGCGGCCTGGATATGCGCGGCCACACGCGCCACCTGGTTGTTGTCGTGCCCCGTGGCCTCGCGCAGCAACTGCGGCAGCGTCGGGGCAAGGGCGCAGGCCTGGGCGAAGTGGTGTGAATGGTCATGCACTTGATACTGCTCGCTCAGGACATGGCCGGTCAGCGGGTCGCGCTGCTGACCGGCCAGGCTGATCCAGCCAGTCAGGCGCAGTACCACCAGGACGCGCCAAGTCGTTTCATGGCCGGCTTTCTGGCCGAGCGGAATAGAGGTGAGGTAGCGGCGCAACTGCCCGAGGCTGGCAAGCGAACTGATGCCGTCAGGGGCACGCAGCATGCGCAGCATCTGCCAGCCATTGCGCTCCAGTGGCGTGAGGCGGGCATCGAGCATCAGGGCGGTCGGGGTGGCGAACTGGGTGTTGTGCGTGTGTGCAGGCGTTTGCGGGATCGTCATGAGCATTTCTCCGGTGTCGGGGGCTGGTTGGCCGGTGTTCCTATCTCACCGGAGACCTGAACGGGTGTCAGGCGACAATGCGTTCTGTGGCGTCACCGCATTGCCGGCAACTGACGACCGTGGGCCTGCCTGTCACGTGTATTGCGGGGTGTACAGCGGCGCGATGGGCGGATGCGGGCGCTGCCGGGCTTGCCAGAGCGACCAGGCCTGCTGTTCGGCCAGATACTGGCGTGCTGTGCCCAGACCGGCCAGCTCCAGTCGGTGGGCCGGGTCGGCATGGATAGGCGTCCGGCCATTGAGTACCGACCGCAACTGACGGCTTGAATAGCCCAGGTGCGCTGCCAGGGCATCGAGATTCATGCCCAGCGCCGGAAGCACATCAAGGCGCAGTGCCTCGCCTGGGTGGGGTGGGTTGTGCATAGTAGAAGCTCTCCTCTAGCAGCCGGTTATGCTTTGTTGTAGTGCTCTGCACAGGATGATGAGACAGTGCAGCCGCAGGCGAGCTGCGCGGGCTCGAACACCATGGGACGGCCATTCTGGATGGCCGTGCCGTCACCGCCCGAGACCAGCGGGTAGGTGCCCTTGCATTTCGGGCATTGCGCCTTGTCGCCGAGTAGGCACTGCGGGATGCCGTCCACGGGAAAGCCGCTGGCCTCGATCATCGTGCCGCCGCCGGAATGACTGTCTCCCAGGCGAATCGCGCCGCGTCCTGACATTTTTCTCTCCTTTGGCGCATGGCGCCGTACAGTTTTATTCGCTGTTGCAACCGAGCTGCTGGCGCATCTGTTCTTTCAGGGGTTCCGCTTGTTCTGCGGGCAGGTTGCGGAAAACGTTGTCCACGTTCTTGCAGCCTTTTGGCTGCAGGGGCTGCAAGGTATTGCCCTTCAGCAGCCCCCACCCGACGCTGAGAGCAAACGCAACCAGCACTGGCAGAATGACCCAGAGGAACATCTTGGCTCTGAGCCGATAGAACGTGCCCCACTCGCTTTCTTCTTCATTGGGTGCCCTGTTGCTGGCGGACGTCTGCCCCAAGCTGGCAGGTGATGGAGTGCCTGCAGTAACGGAAGGTGCATCGTTCGCTACAGGGGGTGGCGCGTCGCTGACATAGCGCTTGAAGTAGGCTGCTACCCGGGACTGGCCATAAACCGTTTCAGCCCGACGCCAATCGCTAGCGGACACCAGCAGCAACTCCAAGGTATCGCTGAAGCACCCGTCGCCCAGATAGCGGTAGACGAAAAAGTACTGGTCACCCAACAGGTGTTCAAGCTGCGCCAGATCCTGCTCGAACTCATCATCTCCCATGTGGTGGTAAGACTGCACGATCTCCTCGCCTACAAAGCGCACTTTCACCGTATCGCCATCATCATCGCAATCGGCGGTGAGGCACTACCCAGCTTTTCTTCCAGCCACTCGACGATACCGAAGGTGCTTTCGTTGAAATCCAGGAAGTAGCCATAACTTGTGATCAAGGCGTTCACGTAATCGTCTGCTGACGATGCCGCCTGATCCCCCGCGCGCTCGTTGAACTGCTGGATAAAGGCTTCGCGCACGGCATGCGCCTGCTCGTCGCCGGGGGCGGCGATTACAGCGGAGAATTGCTCCCACGTTGGAATTTGCATGGTATTGGTTCGCTCTCTATGTTTCAGCTTGCGCCGATGCCCGCCCGGCTTCCTCGATAGCGCGGGGGAAGCGCGGCTCGTAGCACAGCAGCAGGGACAGCCAGTGGCCGAAGGCGTGGATCAGGATCAGCGGCAGCATCAGGATGTTGAGCAGCACGAACACCCACAGGGCGCTGTTGCGCAGGAAGCGGGTGTCCAGGCCCCAGGCGGCCTTGAGGGACAGCCAGGGCCAGGGGAATTTGGGAATGAGTTTTTCGGGCGCCGGGGCGGCGGCGGGGCCGTCTTCCATATAGCGGCGGATATATTCCCAGAAGGCCAGCAGTTCGCTGGCGTTGCGGGTGGGTTTGCCGACGAAGGCAACCTCTATGTCATCAGTGGGATTGCCTTCGAGATCGGTGCCGTCGCCTTTGTCCCAACTGAGCCACACAAAACCGCCTGTGCCTTCGAGTTCGGTCATGTTCTTTTCGACGATGATCTGGGTCTTGTCCCAATCCATGATGCGGGTGCCGCCGATAAGGTTGGGGCGCAGAAGGTAGACTTTGCGGGTAATGCGGTTGAAACGAATGATCAGGCGGCGGGCGGTGAAGGCTTCGAGGAATAGGAAGCGAAAGGCGTATTTAAAGTAAAAGTAAAGAGCAAGGACTCCGGTGGCTGGTGTCAAGATCAACCCGAATATATAGAACTCAAGTCCTGGAGAGCCGGAGGAAGAGTCGTATAGTCGACTAATGGCCAGCCAGAATGCAGCAAGTGCTCCCCACATTAACATGCTGCCGGTGCCGCCTGCGGCCAGTGTGATTAAGCCGCGCTTTTCATCGTTAGGTGTGCGCACATCGATATAAGTATCGTTGTAGGCATAGAGCGACTCGTTATCGTAAACCGACTTCGATACCGACTCCTGAACGCTTTCCGGGGCGTTCAGTTCGGGTTGCCCCGGCTGACGCTGCTGATTCTTTGCTTCCTCCAGCCTTTCCTCATAAGAAGAAAGGCTCTTTCCCCAATGAAATCCCCACTCGAACAGATACATCAGAGCGTACTCCCCACGGCGCGTTGCATGATCTCGATCTCCTTCTCTTCCGTATCAGCGATGCCCTTGCTGCGATCCTTGCGGAAGGTGCTGTGGCTCAGGTAGCGCTGGAGGTCGTTGGGCACGAAGTACATCAGACCAGCCGTAATGGCGAAAGTGAGAAGATTCAGGCCGAAGAAGACACGGAGCATGAAGACCATGCGGGCCGCCAGGAATTTCGAGGTATTAACACCCACCTTAAGCGTTGAGCTCATAAAGGCGCTACTACCATGCCGCTTGATCATATACTCAAGGAAGGGACCGGATGAGGCGAGGCCAATCGCAAGTGACAAGCTGGCAACACCGGTTTGTGCTGTTGCACGAAGAAAGTATAGATAGTCGATAGATGTATTTTCATTCTTAGCATTTTCCCAGAAATCGGTGTAGTCATACCAAGCCCCCACCGACGCCGCCACGCCTGCCAGTGTGCCTGCTCCCAGCCGTAAGCCACCCCTGAACATTTTGCCCGCCTGCTGGACGGCTGCACTGCCGCTCCTTTCGGCAAAGCCCGCCGCCGTCGCTCCCAATTCCAGTGCCGCTGCCGATACTCCGATCATTGCCGCGGCGATCTCGATGTACTCCCGGCTCTGTTTGTCGGCCGCATCGGCCTTGACCATCAGGTTCCAGACTTCCAGCACCGCCACCAGGCTGCCGATGCGCACCTCGGTCATCGGCCCCTTGATGCCGGCGCGCAGGGCCTGGTCGAAGCTGCTGGCCGTCGAGCGATCCAGGCGCCGGGTGGCGCCCTGGCTCAACGCGGTGCCACCCCGCGTCTCCAGGTGGAAATGCTGCGCGAAGCGCCCCAGGCGCGCCTGCAGCGCATGGGCCAGCAGCCAGTTGGCCGGCTTGTCCAGGGCGCTTGCCAGGCGGTTCTGGAACAGCCGGCTGCCCAGGGTGCTGACCAGCAGCGCGCCCCCGGCGAGGCGGTCGGCCGGCGGGCCGGAGGTGGTTACGGCGCCCAGTTCTTCGACCAGGGCCAGGCTGGCGGTGTAGATGTCGGTCAGGCCCTTGAGGCGTTCCTGCAGTTGGGCTTCGTCGAGCAGCCCCAGCATCAGGCCGGTACGTTCGCCAAACAGCGTGTTCAGTTCGTCTTCGGCCGATTCCTGGTTCTGTGCCAGCGAGCGCCAGAACAGGTTGTCGTTGGAGATGCCCTGTTCGCTCCAGCGCGTCAGCAGCGCATCGCCGACGCGGGTGGCGTTCATGCCGACGATGGCCTTGGCCATCTGGGTCTCGAACAGCAGCCCCTGTTCCAGGTCGTTGCGGTCATAGCGGGCCAGGGCATCGAGCAATGCTTCGCTCTGCAGCCACAGCAGGTGGTCGGCGGCGCGGGCATCCCTGGCCTGGTCGACGGCCTCGACCACGGCCCGGTAATCGCGCAGGTAGTCCTGGCGCATGCCTTCGTCGATGTAGGGGGCGTAGTCTTCCCAGCTCCGCTCCCGCGCCTGGCGGATTTCAGCCTGCTGCACCTGCTGCTGATGCTCGGGGTTGCGGAACGAGCGCATGTTGCCGCGCGACATCATCACGACCTGGGCGTTGTTCTGCGAGTACTCGGAGGACGTATAGGTGACGCCGAGGGTGTTCTGGTGCTGGGTGTAGCTGTGTTCGGCCTGCTCGGCCAGCGCCTTGCGGATATTCTCGATGGCGAAGGCGATGGTGAACTTGCGCTGGTTGTCCAGGCCTTCGGCGTCGGTGCACTGCATGAAGGCGTCCAGGGGTTCCAGGCTGGCATTGCGCCAGGCGTTGAGTTCCTGGGTGATGCCGATGGCGTCGTCCACCACGATGGCCACCCCGCGATGCTGCGGCTTGTTCGCCGTGGGCATCATTTCCGCGCGGGCAGCCATCACTGGGACGTTCGCGCCATTGAACGGCTGGGCCTGGATCAGTGTCTTGAGTGCGCCCTGGTGCTGCGCCGCGAAGTCGGCGATCAGGTCGAGCCGCTCGTAGGTGAGGACATGGGGAAGTGCCTCGGGTGGGGTCTCGCTGGCGCAACTGGCGATGTCGATGGACGCCAGCGTATCCCGGTAGAGCTGCAGTATCCGGTACTTGCGCAGGGTGTCCTGGGTCAGCGGGTCGGGGCTGTAGAGCAGGCGCAGATCCTGGACGTCGTCGAGGTCGTGGATCTTGAACAGCCAGGTCATGCTCCTGATGGCTTCCAGGGGGTTGAGTGACGCCAGGGTATCCCAGGGCTTGTCCGGGGCGATGAAGTCAAGCGTGCCGAGAGGCGAGATACGGTACTGGCTGTGCCAGGCGTACTGGCCGGTGCTGGCGCGCTTGATCAGCACGTAGAGGAAGCCTTCGCGCAACGGGCGGATGGCGTAGCTGGCTTCGCTCAGTTCACCGACCTGGTGAGGGCGGCACAGGTGCGGTGGCAACTCAGGAAGTGCGCGGCGTTGCGCGGCGCTGCCGCAGACCACGCCGTAGCGCAGCGGCAGGATGGCGAAGGTGCGGGTGCAACTGACGGCCGGCCCCGGGCTGAAGAGCTGCTCCAGCTGGCTGCGGTTCTCTGCACACTGTTCGAAGGTTTCTTTCCAACCGTACATGGGGGTTCCTCAGTATATCCGCTGGCGCGTACGCGCCTGAAGGGCTTCGGCGAGCGGCCGCCCGTGGTTGAGGGCGTCGTTCAGGGCTTGCTGCCAGGCTGGTGTGTTGTGCAGGGCCGGCCCTTTAAGGGCCATGAGGGTGACGTAGTCAACAAGGTCGGCCTGGCGGGTAAGGCCGTGTTGGCGGGCCTGCTCCAGGTATTGGCGAACCAGGCCAAGCCGTGTGCTCTGGCAGTTCTCTTTGGCACCCACGGCTTGCAGTGGCGCCTTGAGCTGATCCGCCAGGCGGTAGAGCAGCGGGTCTCCCGCCAGCATGTCCCAGCAGTCCTGGTCAATCCGGATGGGCGGCACATGCAGGTGTTCCGGCTTGTCGTAGCCGGAGAGGCGTCGCCAGGCTCTGTGTTGCGGGTGCGCCAGGGCGACCCACCAGCTGCGGATCGGCGCCAGCCATTCGGCGATACCGGGCAGGTCATGGCGGGCATGCAGGATGGGCAGAGCGTGCTCGGTGTGATAGCGAAGCATGTAGCTGGCATCATCCGGCCCTTCGACCACGGCGGCCTTGCTCAGGTGCTCTGCCAGCCTGGCGGGAGGCAGGGCACTGACGATCCAGCCACAGAGAGCATCACCCGCTGTCCGGCCCAGGGCGCTGTAGAAGTCGGACTGACCTTGCAGGTCGGCATCGGGCTTTGTGCCGAACAGCCAGGGGCCGATTTCGCGCAGGTTGGCGAGCTCCGGTTGTTGCAACAGGGGCCAGGCGTTTCCCCTGTGCGTTTCTTGCAGCGCACTGCGTTCGGCTGGCTCCAGTCGGGACATTTCGACCAGGCCGGCCAAGCGATAGGCTGGGGACTCGCGCAGCTCGTCAATGATCAGGGTTGCGGCGGAATGCTTGCTCATATGCCCTCCATGCGAACGACACTGCGCCCTTCGGCGATGGCCTTGAGCAAACAACTGACGCAAACCGGATCGCTCGGGGTCGGCACGCCGCTGGCGGCGATGGAGTGGCCCGAACCATTCGTTTGCAACGCAAGTGACCCATTGAACTGGAGTGATACGCCATTGAGGGTGATGCCGGAGCCGTCGATGCGCAGGGTGCCGCCAGGGGCCTTGAGTACCACGGCCTCAGATGCCTGGATTTCGTATACCTGGGTCTTGTGGACGATGGCCTGGCCGGCCTGCAACTCGACGCGGCCTTCGACCTTCTGGTACAGGTGTCCGCCGATCTCGATCCAGTGGTCTGCGGTGGTTTTGTCGCGCCGGTCGTTGCCGACCTCTTCGATGCGATCCTTGCCCGTCTGGATGTTGTGGTTAAGGGCGATGTTCAGGTAGTTGTCCTGGCCAATGGCATGGCGGCGGTCCTGGCCGATGGTCACCTGCTCGTCGTTGCCTACCGTCTCCTTGCGGTCATGGCCGATGGTGACGGTTTCATCGTGCTCCACCTGTTCGCTGCGGTCGCGGCCGACGACGATGGTTTCGTCGTTGCCGACGCGGATGTTCTGATCCTTCTGTGCATGGATGAAGATTTCTTCCTGGCCATGCTCGTCCTCGAAGCGCAGTTCGTTGAAGCCCTGGCCCTTGTGGGTCTGGCTCTTGATGGTCATCCGCGTCTTGTGCCGCGGTAGCTCGTAGGGCGTGGGATGGGTGGCCGGATAGGTTCGGCCAGTGATGATGGGCTGGTCGCAATCACCGTCGAGGAAATCGACGATGACTTCCTGGCCGATGCGCGGGATGGCGATATGGCCCCAGGCGGCGCCGGCCCAGTTCTGGGTAACGCGAATCCAGCAGGAACTGTGTTCGTCGCCTACTGCCAGGCGATCCCAGGGAAATTGGACTTTCACCCGACCGAACTCGTCGCAGTAAATCTCTTCGTCCTTGGGGCCTACTACGGTGGCAATATGTGGGCCGTCGATACGTGGCTTGGCTGGCAGCGGGGCGCACCATTGGGTGTAGAGATCCAGCAACTCGGCGCTGAAGTGGTAGCGGGTGCCCTGTTCGGCGTCGGCGGCCTCTTCTTGCTGGCTGGTGGTCTGCACACCTTCGTGGTGCAAACGCAGGGTGCGCCAGCCACGGTTCATGTCCTCGCGGGGGTGGCCGGTGAGCTGAAAGGCCGGGCCGGGCAGCAGACGGGCATCGTCGCCCTCGACCCGGGCCAGGCGGGCATCGCCGCGCAGCGCGAGCAGGCGGGTTTGGGTGAAGGGCTTGCCGGCCTCGTCCCGCTTGTAGCGGCCAGGGTAGTCATAGCGTTCGTAGTCGCGGTGCTGGTGGTCGAGCTCGGGGCCGTCGGTGGTGTGCTGCTGGTTGTAGCGCGGGTAGGTGAAGGTGTAGTCGCGCTGGGTCTGGCGGGCGGTGCGCACCTGCTCGGTGTAGGTGAAGCGACGCAAGGCCGGAGCGGGCTGGTCACCACCCGCACTGGGGTTGTAGGTGACAGGGTCGCCGTCGATGGCGCCGTGACTATAAAGGCGATCACTGACGATCAGGCGGTGGCCGTCGGCACGGTGCTCGAAGGCGTAGTAGAAGCCTTCCTCGGCGGCGAGGCGTTCGACGAAATCGAGGTCGGTCTCGCCGGCCTGTACGCAGTACTCGCGCGGCAGGTGCTCGCGGGTGGAGACGATCTCGATGTCGGTGATGTGGTGCTGCTTGAGAACCTGCTCGATGATCTGGGGTACGGACAGGGCCTGGAAGATGCGCCAGTCCGAGCACAGGCCCAGACGGGCCAGGGCGGGCTCGACAACTGCACGGTAACGGGTGCGGCGGTGGCCGGTGTCGGCCTGCTCGAAGGTGCTGACCAGGCCGTGGACGTGGCGCACGGTGCCGCTCTGGGCGATGTGCAGGGTCAGCGGCTGGTCGAGGAGCAGGGCGAAGTCGATGGCCGGATCGAAGCTGCTCAGTTCCAGGTGAAGTTGGAAGGGCTCGGAGAGGGCTTCGTCGAGGGTGAAGGCGGCTACCTCGAAGTCGCCCGCTGGAGCGGTGACGGTGAAGCGCAAGTCGGATTGACGCGGCATGGTGTGCTCCTTGCGGGCCGGAATGAGATATCCGGCTGTCCGTGGGCAAAGAGAAACCGCTGCTGGCGGTGGCCGGCAACGGCGGTTCGCTTATCAGGCGACAGGCTTGCGCCAGTCGTCGGAGGCCTCGGTGCCGGCCACGGCATGAGTCCAGGTGATCTTGCGGTAAGCCAGGCTGATTTCGATCAGCTGGGTGTAGCCAGACTTGCTGCTGTCCTGAGCGTGCGGCAGCACGGTGTTGATATCGACGATGGTGGCGTCTTCGAGCAGGGTGGTGAAGAAGTGTTCCTGCTTGCCCTCGACCGAGGTGCGGAACCACTGGGTTTCGACCTTGCTCAGGGTCTCGCCGGTGGCCAGGGCCTGGTACAGCAGCGGGATGGCCTTGTTCAGCGCGCAGGTGAAGACGAAGGGCTTGTGCACGCGCTGGCCGGACGGCTGGCCGCTTTGCGGGTCGGTGGGGGTGGTGACGCGGTGCTTGATTTCCTGGACCAGGATCTGGTCTTCGTGACCTTCCTGATAGATGTTGCCGACCGAGTCGGAGGTGAAAGCGCCCTGGGTGATGTTGCCTTGGGTTTTGCCGGTGATGGAGATATAGGCGGGTGTGGACATGACGGATTCCTTATGTCGTCGAGAGGGCCGCAGCGGCCGTTGATTCCGTCCCATGCGGGGACGATGACGACATCGCAGGGGGCATGCCAACATTTGCTTTGATTCGGAGAAATCGCTGAAACCCGCGAATTTACTGGGGGTGGCGGGTGCTTGGATGATTTTGGGAAGGCGTATTCGGCGAGATAAAACGCGGGGAATTCAGGGGTGTCGGGCCATTTTTGGCTCGGTGTTATCTAAGTTATTGAAAAAAAAGGAAATTGACCGGGCCATTTTTGGCCCGATTGGGCCAAAAATGGCCCGGTCAAAATTTGATCAATGGCGCTTGAGTGAGAGCTTGCCTGGAATACGGTTTCCTGACTCGATTGAGAACGCGAAACGCATCCCTGCTTCGATGGATTTTGTCAGTCGATGCGGGAGGTGCTGAGGCAGTCTGTCATCAGCTTTGGTTAAAGCTGTCGGGTCATTCGACCGAAAAACAAGCGCTTGGAACAGCTTCGTAAGAAAATGCTTGCCAAGTTTTCTGAGGCAGTACATAATTTAGTCCGTCAAACAGAGGAGTGTTCCAAAAACCTCTGTTGAATCAAGGAGATACGTGGAAAGCGGTTGTCCCGTTTCCCGCTCCAGTTTGAATGCTGTGGCGTTCGCACGGTGCAATGGTGGTGAAGGCTGTAAAGGCGCTTCACGCCGATTAGCGGTAAAGCTTCAAATTGCGGGAATAGCTCAGTTGGTAGAGCACGACCTTGCCAAGGTCGGGGTCGCGAGTTCGAGTCTCGTTTCCCGCTCCAAATATAGATTTACAGAGTTCCATGGAAGTCTGTAAGTCGTTGAAATCAGACGCTTCGGCGTCTTTTTTCGTTCCAGCCAAAGTCACTCCGATTCGTGGGCATTCGGACTTTTTTTAGTCCAGAAATTAGTCCATGAAGTCCGGACTCCCACCGTGGCGGTTTGTTGCTGGAGCGGAGCGTCGAGCGTCACGTGCATCTAGCCCTGAGTTTCATGTTGAGGAGCTCGTGCACGGCACTCTCAGATGCAACCGTCCGCCAGGCCAAGGCCACTGGCAAGGACTACACCCTCGGCGATAGCGATGGCCTCTCACTTGGCGTGAGTGGGGGTGGGGGCAAGTCGTGGCACTTCCGCGGTCGTGTGCTCAAGAAGGGCCGGCAGAGCACGCTGGAGCAGATCGAGCGTGTTTTCGACAACGACGTGCTGTCGGCGTTGGGTTAAGTCTTCGATCTATTCCATCAAGCGGCACGATTCGCTTGATGTATTGGCCAGAATCGAGCGGCGTCGAGCCTACGCCGTGGCCGAAAAGGTCAGGACCTGGTTCAAACAGCTGTTTCGCTTCGTCTTGGTCAAGGCGCCAGGGCTGGAGCGCGCATGCGCAACTCCAAGTCATAGGCCCCAACATCGCGAACTAGAAACTCCACCAGTCGGGCCAGTCGGTGGTAGTTGTCACCGCTGGGCAGGAACTCGCGAAACTGCTGTTGGTCCAGCCCCGCGATCACGATGGTGAACTTGCTGTTGCGTGACACGGTGCTGCCGCCCACCAGGAAGTTGTCGTCGAGCGTGCAATTGCGCGAACCCAAGCCATTTCGCTGAGACTGTAGTATCTGCACGACGCGTTTCTCGAACTCACGGATCGTCACGTCCAAAAGATCGAAGCAGTGCGCGGTCATGCCTGCCACCATGCCCGGTGATCGGCTGCGGCTGGCAGTCATCCCCACGAAGCTCAGCAACCGGCTCCAGGGCAGCGGTGTGGCGCCGCGCAGGGCGGCGTCATCCAGACCGATCATGGCGAAGATGTAACGAGAGAAGCCGTCAGTGGCGCCTGGTTGGAAGCGCCGGTAGTAGCGGTACTTGCGCCAGCCCTGATGCAACAGGGTATGCAGGCGATGGTTGAAGAAATTGAAGTAGGCCGGGCGTACACCGATGCTCTGCGCATGCTCATAGGCCACTTCGTCAAGGTAATAGCTGGGCAGCGGCGAATCGGTGCCATGCAGGAAGGGCTCCCAGTCGAGGCGCGAAGTGTAAGCAGATATTTCAGAAAGTTGGTTATCGCTCTGTCGCGCAGGCCACAGCATTTTCCTGTGCAAAATAAGTCTGGCGCGTGGGATGTCCAGTCGTGTTGATTGCTGCTGCTAATTCTGAGCGATGCGGTGGGGCAATGCAGAGTTCCGAGTTAAATGCTCGGTTACGGCGGGCTCAGCGGCTAGCGACCCTGACCAAACACGCAGAAACAGTTTGTGCAGTCATTGAACTATGTCGTTCACTCAATAAAGCAACTGCGCGTGGATCGCCAGAAGGCGACGATGATAAGTCCAGCATTGGGTTCGATCTACGAAACGTTTATCGAATTGCTGTGTGAGAGCGTGAAGTTCATCCTGCCCAACGTGCGTTTTATTCTGGAAAATGGCCCGGCCATGGCAATTCACACCATGGCCTGCCTTTTAGCGGTACTCGATGGTGAAGGTCAGTGCACCTTTGGCCTCGCCAGGGGTAACCGTCGCTTCAGTCTGGTAATACCGTGCGCGAAGATCAAGGCGCACCGTGCCAGGGGCAAGGGCCACCATATCCACGAACTCTTCCAGTTGCAGTGGGGTATTGTCGCTGCGCAGTACCTGGATGCCGAGGCCGCTGGCGGTCGAGTCTGTGGTCAGGCTGAACAATCCAATGCTGCGGTCTATCGAGACGGAACCGTCTACGCCGTCCAGGCGCATGAAGGCGCGGGCAACGCTGCCGGCCGGATCATCCTCGCAGTCGCTGAGCGCGATAAAGAAGTCCACCGGGGCGGTGGTGCTGCCCGGGCCTGTGAGGTCGGCGATGTCGTGAGTGCCAAGTTGTACCGGGTTTGCACTGACTGCGTCGGCCTTTACTGTGCACTGGGCCTGCTGGACTTGCCCGACCAGGGTAAGCCTTACGGCATCTCCGACATCGCTGACTACACCCCTGACAACCTCTTGGTTGAACGAGCTGACGCCAGCTGGAATGGGGCCAGTCTTGATCAGGGCCATGTATTTGATGGTGAGGTTCCTCATCAGCATTGAGGTGGGCTGCATGTTCTGCTGGTTTACACCCACATAAGGAATGGCACCGACGCCCCCGTCGTCGGCAAGGAACGCGTTAGTGGCCGGACCATTGAGGAAACTGCCCAGTTCCAGGTACAAGCCTACGCCCGGAATGTTGGTTTGCAGCACTTTGCCCGTCACATCTTTCCCGTCGACAGGGGGGAAGGTGCCGGGGGCGATAGGTAATGGCGTACCCATATTGGCCGTGAGGGTTAGCGTGCCGTTGTTGTCGCATGCCAATCCAAAGCCGGGGCCCACTACGCCGGTAGTGGTGGTTGAGTAGATCTTGCTACCCACGGGTGCCTCGCGTGCCACCCACTTTACACCAGTCAGCGTATGGGTGAACTGCATGGGGCCTGTGACCGTTGGCCATTCGCAGCCCAGCGCATGGGCCTGGTTCGACATTGCCATCATCGTCGCCGCCGCAGCGATGCCGATGAAATAACGTGATAAAGAGGGCATGGTCGGTTCCTGTTGCAAGCATGCGGCTTCGTCGCACGGACTGAATCATGGGATAGGGCAGCGCAAGGTTTGCAAGTGGTAGCCTTGCTCTTGTGGCATGGTTGTTGGGTCGATCTTCAGCAGGCAGCGCTGCTCGGCACGGTCGCCCCAGCGCACTTCCAGGGTTTGGGCCTCGACACCGGTTGCAACCAGCGCCTGACCGGCCTGGCCCACTATTGCCAGGTGCTGGCCTTGCTGGTCATTAACCTGGGCGCCGAAGGGCAGTGGGCGGCCGTCGTTATGCTGTAGGGTGAGGATCAGGCGGGTAACCTGGCGCGCTTTGAAGGTTGCCAGGGCGACAGCGCCTCGGCGGGGTACAACCTGGGTGGCACCGTTTTCGATTTCCACATCAGGGCCGAGCTGATCGGTTTGCAGGGTTACTTGGTTGACCCGATAGGGGCGCATGTGCGGGGCCAGGATGTAACCATTGCTGTCGGTGCTGCCACCAGGCACGTTATCGACGCCAACACCGGGCACGTCCGGCACGTGCACCAAGGCAGTGGTCTCCCCCAGGTATTGCCCCAGCACGACGCCGCCCGCGTGCGCCAGCACCGCACCACTGGCGTTGACCGAGAGGCTACGGAAATCATCCGCTTCGGTATAGCCGGCACCCAGGTTCACTTTCTGTGTCTGGTAGCCCACCGAGACCGAGGCCGTCTTGTTCTGTTGTTGGTCGTTGGCCAGCGATGCCAGGTAGCTTAGGCGGTTGTCCTGCGAACCGCCGTTCAAGGTGGCGCGTTCGCTGAAGTGGCCGTTGCTTTCCTGTACATCGAAACTTGCGGTGGTTGAGGTGCCCCAGCCCAGCGGAATGGTGACCCCCAGGCCAACGATGCGGTCACTGCCGCTGGTGTCGCTCAGCGACTGCGAGGCATACAGATTGATGCTGACGCGACGGTATTGGGTATTGAACTGGAACTGGTATTGGCGACGCTGGCGGTTGGTGTGCCAGTAATCGTCCTGGGACAGGGTCAGGCTCAGTGAGTTGCGGTTGTTGAACGTTTGGTAGATCGAGCCCTCAACGCGGCTGCGACGGTTGCCCTGGTAGCGGCTGGAGGCGTTGCGCTGCTGCACGGCTTCGTCGAATTCGCGATAACCCTCAGTGGAGTAGCGGTAGCCGGCGAAGCGCAGGCTGGTGCCGGTCTGAAAGGCTTTACCGTAGCGTACGGAGTAACTCTGCCCCTGCACCTGGCCGCCTTGTTCGCCCAGGTCGGTACGGGCCTGGGTCACATCCAGCGATACTGCGCCAAGGGGGCCGAAGTCGCGAGCGATGCCAAGGTTGGCAGCATCGTAGTACTCGCTGCCCAGCAGCCCGCCATACAGTGTGGTGCCCCACTTGCCGCCGCGGGCCAGGGTGGCTTGCCACAATGCCGGGTTGTCGATGCCGTCGGCGCCATCATAGCGCCCGGCCACCAGGTTGTAGCGCCACACCCCTTCACGCAGCAGGTTGCTGAGCGTGGAGTAAGGCTGGATGAAGCGGCGCACCTGGCCGTCGGCCTCGGTGAGGACGATTTCAAGGTCACCGCTGCTGCCACCAATGCCCAGGTCATTGATTTCGTATGGGCCAGGGGCAACGTAAGTGGTGTAGATCGGGTAGCCGTTCTGCAGCACCTCCAGTTTGGCGCGGGTCTGGGCTACGCCACGGATCACGGGTGCGTAGCTTTGCATCACGTCGGGCAGCATGCCCATGTCGGTGGCCAGTTGTACCCCTTTGATGGGCAGGCTGCGAAATACGTCGCCACTGCTGAAGGTTTCACCCAGGGTCAGTGTGCCCCATTGGCCGGGCAGGTCATGCTGGGCGTAGGTGTTGAAGTGCACCCAGTCCTGCCTTTCGCCGTCGTCGCGCCAGCTTTGACTGCTGCGCAGGCGCCAGCCGCCCAGGTTGATGCCACCGTTGAGGTTCAGGTCCTGGCTGCTGTTGGACGTGCCGGCGCGGCCGCTGAAATGCTGTGCGGAGGCCTGATAGCTGACGAATGCGGCATTGATGCCGCTGTCCCAGCGCTCTGGTGCGACGCTGCCGGCCACATCTCGGCGCAGGGCGATCTGCGGAATGGACAGTGCCAACTGCAGTTGGCCGGGGTCCAGGTCGTAGGTGGTATCGGGTACCAGCGCGGGTAGGTCCACGCAGCGCTCGTCACTGGGCAAGGGCTCGGCCAGGCCCTGTTCGCGCAGGCCCAGCTCGCGCAGCAGGTTGGCGCTGAGGCAGGGCTCCAGGCCCTTGCCGTCGCTGCGTGCACGGAAGTCGATTTCGTGCTTGCCTGCCGGGGCCAGGTTGACCATGACTTCAACCTGGTAGCGGCCTGGCGCCAACGACGCTTGATTGGCCAGCGTGCGCAGGGCGGCCACGCTGGCGTCGCTGGACTGGCCTGGGGTTTGGCGCATGAAGTTGGGGTTGAACTGCAGGGGGCGTTCTTCTGCTTGGGCCGGATCAGCAAGTACAAAAGACAGCACGTAACCTGCCATGGGTAGACTCAAGGACAAGTAAGAAAGCGTAAGTTTTTGCCGATGCTGAGTCAGTTTGAACATATTAGGCACCGCTGATGTATGCCGCACATTGACTTTGACGATTCGTCGCGGGTGGTGGAAGGGCGACAAGGCTACGGCAACATACGATAAGGTCGTGTAGGAAAAAGCTGATATAAAGTCAGAAAATCCCACACGTTGCCCTCTGTTTTCATAGGCATGAGGGCAACCCGTTTATGGGTTGTCCTTATGCGTGTTTTACGATTTGATTGTTGGGGCGTATCCCTCTAGTTGAACTTCAGATTTTTAGGAGGAACGTAGCTGTATCTGTTTCGGCTTGGCCAGTGGAGTGTCCCTTCTTTTATTGCGCCGATCGCACTTCCACTCCAATCTCGAGTGGGCGCCGCAGGTACGACTCGAGCGGGTTCGGTAAACAGATTTTCTAACTGGTAGGAGCCAATTGAATTACCAGATGCAGTAGACGCCGTGGACGCCGTGGACGCTGTAGACGCCGTGCTGCGAATCGAGTGTTGTGGCGTCATGGAAGTGGCCGCCTCAGCGAATGTTGTAGGGGCCATCTGCGTGCCTGCGTCAACGCCTAAACCAGTTGTCACTGTTTGGGTTGAAATATTGTTGTTGAATGGCGTTGCCATATTGCGCCAGAGTCGTCCGGGCGCAGTGCCGAATTTAGACCCGGAGAAAACACCTTCTCTGGCGGTCACCCGCGGTACGCTCAGCGAAGAAGCGCTGTCCGTTTGGGTGCCAATACTGGCGACCTTGCCCGCTCTCTTCGCCGCCAACCTGCTGTAACCTATGACCCCCAACGTACTCAGTGCACTGGCAACCCCCAGCCCGAATGCCCAGTTATTAGCCGTTTCGTTCATTGTCGCCAGCCCTACCGCAGAAACAACTGTGGCAGCCACGTCAAGTGCCAGGCTGGCTGCGCCGAGCGAGAACGCCATGGTTAAGCCCACCGGCGGCAACAGCATGAAACTGACCACAGCGAAAACAGCACCCAGCCCTACACCAAGCCAGGAGCGCCAGTCGGCCTTGGGCTTGGGTTGTGCAACGGGGGGCACGTACGGGTGCTCGGTGCTATTACGCATGCCGTAATGGCCGCTTGGGTCGTACCAGTTGACTGGGTTGCCGCCGCAGTACACATACGGGTTGATACCGGCATTTTCTGGTGACGCCGAATCCGGGCTGTGGAAGCGCATCAGCCCTGGGTTATAGGCGCGGTAGCCGCGCCCCAGCAGCGACCAGCCCAGGGCGCGCTCGCGGACTTCGCCGTTGAAGCCAAGCAGGCCCACCAATGGGTCGTTGTCCGGTGAGTCGCCATAGGCGCTGTAAGTATTAGCGTGCAGTTCATCTTTGCTGCATTCACCAATCACGCTGTTCGCCGCGTCGGTCATGAACAAGCGGTTGTCTGCTGTGCTGGCAGGGCGTTGCAGCCCCAGGGGGCGCTCGCCTGCGTACAGGTACTCGGTGAGCAAGTCGGCGTCGCGTGTACTGGATAACCGGTAGCCCTTGTAACGGCGCGTCACTTCCGCGGCTTGCTCATGGCGCACACCTATCAGGTCGTTGTGGCCGTCATAGCGGTAGCGGTAGAGGGGTAGCCCATCGCTGGAACGTTGTACTTCCTGCAGGCGACCGCGGTCGTCATATACCAGCTTGTTGCCCTGCTCATCGTTCAGCAAGTTGCCCTCGGCATCGTGCTCGAAGGCCTGGCTGGCTGGGTAATCTGGCTGCAGCGAGTGCTCTGCCAGTTTCAGGATGAAACCGTCGTAGGTGTAGAAAGCCTCGTCCGATGTGCCATCGGCAAAATCGGTATAGCACTCGGTCAGGTTGTTCAGTTCGTCGTAGACGAAAAACTGATTCTTGATAAACCGCCCAGCCCCGTTTTGTGGCAAGGCAGTGCCTTGACAGTTGTGCTGCTCCAAGCGGTCGAGCGTATCGTAGTCAAAGGTTTCCAGTAAGAGTTGCTTGCCGTCACGGGTAAGTGTGCGGCTACGTAGCTGGTCATCTTCCTGCCATGTCAGGGCGATGCTTTGGCTGAGGGTGGTGCCATCGTGCCGTGTGAGGGTTTGCTCGCGATTTATTTCCCTACCCAGTTCATCGTAAGTCTGCAGGCACACCAATACCTGGGTGTTGCTCAGGTCTTGGGTGGTGGTTTTCCACACCCGTCCGAGAGCGTCATACTCGAACCGGGCAACCAGGTCGCCCTGGCAGGTCTTTTCAAGTTGGCCCAGGTCGTTGTAGGTGTGGTCCACCTGAACGCCGTCGCTTTCCCGATAGCCTAACTGCAAGCCCTGCAACGAACTGCGGTAGTGGCAATGGTGGCCAATGGCGCCCTCGCCCTCCCATTGGGTTCTCAGCAGGTAGCCTTGATCGGTGTAGGTATAGCTATGCGTGCCTTGGGCGTCGCTGGCCGAGCTGATGGACGAGGTCCTGGCATCGTAATCGAACGTAGCGCTCTTACCTGTGTTGACGTCGATCTGGCTGGGTTGGGCAGAGCGCGTAGGGCGGTAGTGGTAGGTAAAGGTGCGCTGCGCTGTTGTGCGGGTTTCTACCAGCGAGGTGTTGCGCTTGTAGGTATAGGTTTCCTTTTGTTTGCCGGCCATCAGGGACTTCAAGCGCTCCAGGCCATCGTAATCCCGTTGCCAGGCAAGGGTGGGTTCAAGGTCTTTACGCCGCTCGACCAGCAGCTGTTCGGCCAACGGGGCGGCACTGTGCAGCGCGAAGCGGCTGAGTACGGCCGACTGGTCGGGCCGTTCGCTACGGGTCACCCGGCCTTCGGTGTCGTAGGTGTATTTGCTGATCCGGCTGACCGGCTTGTCGTACCGTTTGAAGGTGTGTTCTTCAAGGGTGCAGCGGCCAAGGCCGTCGTAGCTGAAATCCCGGCGGCCAACGATATTGCCTGCGTCGTCCAAGCGGTATTGAGCTGCCGGTTTGTCGAAGCGATTGCTTTCGGCAACCTGCTGCTGCTGACGCACACCAGGGTTGCCCGGTGTTTCGACCCATTGGGTGACGATGTCGCCTGCTTCGCCGAACGGGGAGAATTCGCTGTGCTGGGTAACGCCGTGGGGCAAGGTGGTCTTGCACAGCTTGCCCCATGCATCGTATTCGAAGGTGGTTTGCAGCGTCAGGGTCTTGTCGTCGAAGTAGTCGAAGGAGGTTTCGTCTTTCAACTGGCCCAGTTCATCGTAGTTGCGCTGTGCTACCAGCTTACGCTTGCGTGGTTTCTCATCGCCCGCTGCGGTGTCTGGGCCTTGTGCAACTTCCGCTTCGCGTTCTTCGGTCACCATGCGGCTGCAGCCATCGAAGGTGAGCACGGTGATCACGCCGGTGCTGTTGGTGACCGACTGCGTGGCCAGCCCGGCAGCGCCTTCTTCGGGATGGTTCACCAGGCCGTACTGATAGCGCTGCTTGGACTCCTCCATGCCCTGGCCCGGCGCTAGGGTTTCCTCCACCACGCGGGCCAGGGCGTCGTAGCGGCGGCGAATGCTGTTGCCGGTGTCATCTTCTTCGTAAACGTTCTGACCATGCAGGCTAGATACGGCCATGCTGGTGGTCTTTTGCACCAGATCGAAGCCGAGCATGGTTTCATCGGTCCAGTACTCCAGGCCATGGACGTCGTCGACGACCTTGCGGTACCCCCATTCGATACGTGAACTGCGGCTTTCAATGGCCCGGCGCACCGTGTCGGTACTGTCGTCACCATAGCGGGTGGTTACCTGGTAGTCGGGGCGGCCGTGCAGGAAGGCATTGTCAGGCAGGTTCAGGTAGCCCCGTTCCACCTTCAGCAGCAGCTGTTCGCGCTCACCGGGCTGGTTGGGATTGAACACTTGCAGCACTTGTTCTTCACAAGGCGCAAGCCATTGGCTCGCCTGGCCAAGGCTGGCTAGCGCCGAGAAGGCTTTGTAGGTTAGCCGCGTACGTTGCACGGGGGCGTCGTTGGGCATATTGGGCACGGGGTAAACCGTCTTGCATTTCAAATTGCGCACAAAGCCCTGCGGGTCAGGCGGACAGGCCCAGGTGTCTCCGTCTTTTTCGCCTTCCTTGTCATAGTACTCGTAGGTGGTGCGTACACCGGTGGGGGCTTGCTCCTCGGTGACGTTGCCGTAATCGTCGTACTGGGTGATCGCGGTTTCCAGGTGCAACTTGCTGGCGTCATCACGCAGCTTCCAGCGTTTGGTGATGGTCTTGGGCAATTGGAAGTAGCGCGGCTGATCGTCGAAGCCGATGCCGGGGAGTTCATGGAAAACAGTTTCGGTTTCTTCGATATGGCCATCCTGTTCGAGCGTTTGCCTGGTCATCAGGTGGTAGCGGTTGAACGTCTGTGTCTGCTTGCGTGCGACCTTGCCTGCTTTCCAGTAATGGGCGGTGACGCTGTAGCGGTAGGAGGATTGTGCGCGGTACAGGTTGTCTTCGCCGTCGTCACGCCAGCTGATACCGCTGTTGCTGCCGACAAAGCTGTGTGCCACTTCGATGTTGTTTTCCTCGTCGAAGTGCTTGTAGGTGTAGGTCGTCCTCATCGGTGGCTGATCGGCGCGGGGCTTGACTTCATGGCTGGTCACCCGTGGCCAAGCCCTTTGAGGGTTTGTCCCGGGCAGCAGATGGCCAGGGTCGTCATTCTCACCGTAGCGGATTTCCTCCACGGTGCCCGAGGGTGCGGATACTTTGGCAAGGCAGGCTAGACCGCGGGCGGTGGTGTAGCCGAAGCGCCAGTTGCCGCCCACTTCAGGAGGCAGTTTTACCTCAACCAGTACTCGGTTTTTAAGTTCCAGCATGTAGCGCATGAACGGAAGGCCTTCAGCACCGGCCCCAGGGTGAGCATCAATGGTTACCCTGCCATCGGTGTACTTCAACGCCAGCAGCTGTGTGCCATAGTCATCAACGATTTTTTCCAGCCGGCGGTTTTCAGGGACGTAGCTGAGGGTTATCCCGTGGCCGGAGGGCGCCCTGACTTTGCTGGGCAGCGCAATAGGGTTGAGCACATCGTGCAGGGTCAGTATTTCCACAAGGCCAGACTTGTGCTCCACCCGGTACGAGCCATTTTCGCCGTCGTCGTAAAAGTGAAAGCTATGAATTTTCTTTTCACGCATAGCCGGTTGCGGACCACTGCCTGTGACCTTGTAGCTTTCCCCCGTGTGCAAGGTAAGCATCTGGGTTGCGGGGTCGTATCGGGTCAATGCTAACTGCCAGCCGGTGCCAAAACCCGAGTCTTGTGTGTTGAACGGGCTGTACGACAGGCGCAAGGGCAGGTTGGGGCCGGTCAGGTCATTGCCGGCCGGCATTTGCAAGTCGATCGCCAGGTTGTATTGGCCCGTGCGCTGGTCGATCTGGTTTTGTACAAAGCTCTGGAAGTTGGTGGCGTTGCTGTGAGCACCCGGAGAACTGGCCATGTTCAATTACTCCTCGGCGCAAAGGTGACTACGACACAGGCGAGCTCTCCTTGCTTGATTGGGTCACCTTTGCCGGTCACCCTGAAGCCACGGCTTGGCGCATTGCTATCGATGCCGTTGTTGGTCAGGTAGCCCGGTTTCTCGGGGCTACCGGCGATGGTCCATAATTTGTCGATGCCCATTTTTTCCAGCGAAGCGTTGGCTCGGCTTGTATCGAGTTCAACCCAGGCGCTGTTGACCTTTTCACAACGCTCGTTATTAGTCAGCAGAAGCGTCGATTTGATCGGTACGTTCCGAATGCGGATGGCATGCGGCGCTATGACGCTACCGTCTACTTCCGCGCACTCTTTTTTTGGGAGCAGTTTCTGGGGTAAGCCGCCGGGTATTGCCGTCAGTTTCAGCCCGCAAGCAGGCTCGGTGTTGTTATCCACTGTCTGGTACAGGGCGAGCATAGGCGTTGGGTCGGCCTGGGGTGAATCTGCGATGCCAGCACCCAAGGCGGCTGTGCCATACACAAGCACAGGTGCGGCCAACATCAACTGTTTCATGGCCGATGGAATGGCGAGGCGCCTGCGGTTTAATAACTTCATTTTTTGGGCTCCCTGTTCGTTCAGGTGACTTGAACAGTTAGAAGAAACGTATTTACGTCGTTGGGTGAATAAGGCTGTGTGTTCGGAGCTTATTGAACTTGTCGGAGTGTGACACCTATCAGAATTAACAGGTGCGTTAAAGGTTGCCTGCGTGGGTATCGAAGGGCATGCAGGTTTTTGAAGGGTTGTCACCTGGTAGATTTATCAGGTGCAAGCGTGCCTTGAGCGGGCGTGCTACCTGTTATTTCTGCCAGTAGCCAGCCATGGGCAGTAGTCTGAAAACTAGGGGCATCTCAACACGCCTGGAGCCTGTTCATGGTGCCTCAACGCCCAGTGGAAAATAGAGGACAACAGTCCCTGCGTAACCCCGCACCTGAAATTCCCGCGCAAAATGCGTTGGGTGAAATTGATCTCAATAAACTAAATGGCCAGCCGTTGGAGTTTGTGATCAAGGATGCGGACTTAAAGTTCGGTCAGAATATCTACCCGGTCTGGCGAGGCCTCGCCGCAGACGGCACGCCTTTTGATGAACTGGGTGCGCAATGTGAAGTGCCCGTGGACTACGACACTACAAAAACGATGGTGGCCGACGTTTCTAATCGTTTTGTTGAACCCTTTGATGGTGGGTGGGCATTTTTATCATACAAGGTTGATAACGCGGCAGAGAGCACCCCGGATTCACAGCGCATCTTTTGTTACTTGGGTTTGCGCGACCGTGGCGATGTTGCCGAAGCCCTGGCGGTTGCGCAGGCGCGAGAGTCGCATGACCGTGTGATTGTCGCAGCAGACCTTGAAACAGAAGGTGTGCGTTTGCTGGCGCCAAGTTACCGGGCCATGCAGGCCGGCGACCGCATCGAACTGGTGGTGCGCAAGTTCAATGCGGCAGGCGACGAGGTAACGCCACCGGCGAGCGAGTTGTTTGAGGTGACCGAGGCCAATGTGGGCGAACCTTTGCAATGGCAGGTGGCCAAGTCGCATTTTATTCGCGTGCAGGAGGGCAAGGTAGCGTTTCAGTACACCATCACGCTGGCCGGTAACGGCGAAGAAGTTGCTTCCCCTGTGCAGGAAATGGCAGTAGCAAGGGCTTCGAGCCCCGTTGACCTGTTGCCTGAGGCTAAGCTCGATGGTTTTACGGGGGCGCCGCTTGACCCTGGCAAGTTTCCCGGCGGGGTAACTGTGCGTGTGCCGGTAAACCCCGATTTGCAAGCGGGGGACTACTTGCTTCTGCACTGGAAAACACCTCTCAAGACCGAGCCTGAGGTGCAGTTCGCGCGTATGGATGCCAGCAGCCTGCAAAGCGATGAAACCGTGTTTCGAGTTGACGCGGCGTTGCTTGTGCCGGGTGATCACCAAGTGTTCTACCAAATTGCGCGTGCGGGCCATGCGCTGACTTCGCACTGCCTGAATGTCGAGTTCGAAACGGCACGCAACCTTGCTGCGCCAGGCATCGAGCGCGCTAGCGAAGATGGCAGTGGCAAGCAAGTGCTATTGGCGGACAGTGCGATTTTAGGGGCTTACGTCACGGTGCCTGATGTGTCTTTGCGCCCCGGCGAACACTTCGAGGTTCATTGGGACGGTTATGAGCATAACGGCAAGCAGATTACCACCACGCCGGTGGAGCAAGGCGGCCCACGCTTCAAGATTGACCCCAGCGTGGTGGCTGCGAACATGCACCAGACCGGCGCGGATAACAGCAGGCGTTTTAAAGTGTTCTACCACATCGTCGATGACGAGGGGGGGCGCTCGGCGGCGTCCCAAGCTGTGGACTTGCGTGTTCAGCCGCTGACTTTCGATAACAATATCAAGTGCCTGCAAGCCCAGACCAACGGCGAACTTTGGCGGTCCAAGCTTGTTGCGAACGGTGCAATGCTCGAAGTGTCCGGCGCGTTACTTTGGCCGTTCGCTGCGCCAGACCAACCGTTCACACTGGCCATTCAAGACGGCGCCATATTACGGGACCGAGTGCCGGTCACACCTGCCGAATTCGCTAACAACCGGATACAGCAATGGCTGAGTGTTGCAGTTTATAACGGCTTGGACGAAGGCAAACAGTACACCATCAGCGGAAATGTTAGCTTCGACAAGGGCGACAGTTGGCATAAACTTCTGCCGCTGTTAATCATTCCTAGAAAGTCAAAGTAAACGAAGCCGGTGTTGGCCTAAATCCGTCTGACAGTCGGGTTGGCGTCGCACCAATCAATGCATGGGACGTGGAGATTTAAGCGATGAAAATTGATAATGCTGCAGTGGCTCAAACGGTAGAAAATCAATCACTTGAAGCATTTTATAAAGCAATGGATGCGGGCCCTAAGACATGGGGTTGGGATGCGCTGTTAGTGTTTTCCAGGGGCGCTACAAACGCGCTGCTTTCGCAGGAGTACATTGATCGGGCGCATATTCCGGAGTTGTTCTTTCCCCCTTTACCCGATGGCAGCGTCGACTCCGGGAATGGTATCGACCATGTCTTGCTCGGGCTGCGTCTCGACAAGGCGAGGCTGTCGTTCGAAAATGCAAACTTGAAAAGCCCGAAATCTAAGTTGCAAATGCGTCTGATCGGGGGGAAGCATCTTGAAGTGATCGAAACATTTCTGGATGGCAAGCCGGTCAGGAGCGTGCAAGCACTGATCCTCTATAACGCCGCTGCGCACGCTGTGCTGGATATGAACATTACGTTAAACGCCGTAGCCGGTACCGTTGATGAAAGCGGTAAAGTTTTACTTGATATAAATGAAGGTTATGACCATCTGTTCAGTGGTGGCGGCACTGGGCCTGAGCGCATTCGATTGGGCTTGTATTTCAAAGAGCTGTTTAAAACCTGGGCGAAGGAAAAGAAAGAAAGGCTGCAGTTCCCGCTCAGCGAGCTGGCCGTTGACGATACTTCGCTGCTCAATCCCGGCAACTTTATGTTAGGGACTCATGCAGAACCCGGTGCGAAAGTGTTGGGTAGTGCGAATCAGGGGGACGGTGCAGTGGTGGTGTTCGTTGCCATGCGCGGTAATGGATCAGGGGCTTATCCTCCAGAGGATAAAGAGTTGTTGTACATGCTGCCTGATTCGGCTAACCCGTACACCAGTAATTTAGTGTTGTCGCACAAGCTGGTTGCGCAGCATGTCGTGAAGCTGGGCTTTGACCAGTTTGACTGGATGAAAGGAAGGTTTGACCTGAAGGCGTTGGAAGACGACCTCTACGAAGTGGATGAAAAACGCTACAAATTGGTGGCCAACGCCCCGAGCGGTGACGCCTATGCCGAATTCGATCTCTCTGATGCCGACTCTGATAATGGTCCGCACCCGTATCAATGGTCTTTGAGAATGGATAAAGCCACCATCCACCTGTTTGAGAAAGGCAGCGAAGTCGTTTTCGATAAGAGGATGCTGAAGATAAGCTGGTCCTCCGCTATGCCAGTGGGTTTTTTTAGATATTTTATTCAGACCTCCGATTGGGGCAGCAGAACCGAATATCTGCAGGTCGATGCGCAGATAGAGATTCGTGCAGATTGTAAGTTTGATGTTTCGAGGAAGGCTAATCAAGCCACGCTTAAGTTTTCGCTGAGCAACTTTGAATCGAGTATAGAGATTTCTATTCAAGACCTATTCGGTTCTGGGAACGCTGCCCGCCAGGCCAGAGCAAGATCCGAAGGTCTAAAATCGCGACTGAAGACTGAACTGATTAAGGCTATCGAGACAAAACTTGAGGACCTCCAGTCCATGACGTTCGAAATTGATGCGTTGCGTCTGAACCAATTGCTATTCCGAGGCGATAATGTCGTTGACCCGCGCGACGTGGCGGTGCCGAACGACTTGACCCTGCTCGGTAACTTGGCGCCCAAGCGCACCGCGATGTCCATAACGCCTCTGGAACCGATCGTGGCAAGCGGTGGGTTTATTGATTTCAGCGCCTCGTCCACAAGCGGTATCACCTGGACAGTGGAAAATCTCCCTGGCGAAACTGGAGAAACTGGGAAGTTCGCTACACCGTCGGTGGGGCGATATACGGCGCCATCCGATGACGCCTTGGTTACAGAAGGCCAGCGCCGAGTAATTGTGAAGGCCACCAGCGGGGAGCAGGTCAGCCGCGCGCTGGTCAGCATTGTACCTAGCCATGTCTCGGTGAACCCTTGGGTGGCGGTGGTAAACCTGGGCAAAAGCTATGCATTGTCGGCAGGCACTCCCGATAATGCCGAGCTGGATTGGAATCAGCCAGAGCTGGGTGATGTCGTTGAGGATACCGACCCGCTTAACCCAGGGGGTCAAAGGTACACCGCGCCAACCACATTGCCTAAGCGTGAATCAACCCAGCCGAACCATTACAGAGTGCTGCGCCTGGACGAGGTCACCGTTGCGCCGGCTGCAGGTGGCACGCCCGCGACCATCGACATGCTGGTCGTTGGGGCCAAGAGCGCCAACTACTGGCTAGAGCCAGCAGTCAATGCCGATGGCTCCGTGGCGCTGCCTTTCTATAGGCTCGATATGGACATGGAAAAGGTCAAGGTACCTGAGCCAATCGAGTGGCACGTGCTGCGCGGTAGTGGGACCATTGACAGCGAAACCCAAACCTATAAGCCCGCACCCGGTTCTGACGACAAGTACGTCGTTGTATCGGCCTTCTACGTCAACGACTCTCCCGATACCCACGACTATGCGATTTTGCCACTGCCCTTCGTACCGGTGCGCAATTACGCCGAGATTCTCAGCCCAACCATCAAGGAGGTTTGAGATGGATCCTAAGGCTACTTCGCATGAAAAACAGGAAACATCGGCACGCTTAGGCTGGGGTGGGATGCTCGCCTTGGACCGCAGCCTCCTTGACCTTGTGCTGCGTGAGCAGTATCTCGATGCGCTTGCTAACTTTGGTGCGATGGACCCTATCCATCTGGAGGCCTACCTTGACGAGGGCGAGCGCATCAGCGTTTCGGTGCAAGGGATGGTGCTTGGCGCGCCCCAGGTCGGCTTCCAGAATGCAACAGGGTTCAGCTCGGACTTGACGCTGCGGATGAACATCATTGCCGGGGAGTACATGCGAACTCTGCATCTTCCTGGCAGGCCTAAGCGCGTCGTGGAAAGCTTCACCGTCACCGAAGCCATGGGCTATCGGGTCGAAGCACCGCTGGCCCTGCAGGTTAGCCGGCCGAAGACGAGCCGGTTCACCTCGCTGGAGTTAAACCTTGCCAATGCGGTCGAGTTTTCCACCAATTTGGGGCCAACCGAGTATGCCGGGGTCATGATGGGCCGCCGCTTGCAGGAATCGATCAGCTATATGCGGGCTTACCAGCTCACCTATTCCCTGGGCCGTTTCGTCATGGACGACTACCATCCACTGAGCCCGGATCAGTTCATGGTGCGCACCATGCTCGCACCTTGGGGAAAAAGTGAAGGTAGCCCTCGGTACGGGGACGGGGCGGCGCTGGTCTTCATGAAACTGGGGATCGACCTGCGCCCAGGGGAGCAGCCATCCCCGGGTACCGAAATCCCGTATCCGATCGCAGAGGGTGCTACCAATTTGCCGGGTACTCTGATCCTTGTTCCGGATATCACAGAGCTTGGGGCGGGCGGGGTGAAGGACGTGCTGAGTACCTTCAGCCTGCCCAACGGTTACGACTTCGTTACTGGTACACCGCAACCAGGCGTCGACCTTGTGGTGCCCGGACAGTGGACAAAAGCGCAGAACGCCGCAACGGTAGAGCCTGCTTTGGCGAGCGTGGTATCCGGGCGCACCATCGCCTTCACTGTTGATGGCGCGCCTGGCCCGGTGCAGTGGTCGGCCACCAACCTGAAACGCCCTGCGGCGGTCGGCACATTCAATGGTGCCAGCTACAGTCCGCGTCCTGCAGGCAGTTTCGTCGAGGACCAGCAGATGGTGCTGGTGACTGCCACTTCGGCTGAAGGCGGTGACGCAATGCGCAGTCATGCCTTGGTCATGGAAACCGCCCGAGCGGTGCAGGTCGTACCGCGCGTTGCCACTTGGGTGCAAGGTGAAGAGCCGATCGAGCTGCGCGCCTCTAGTGTCGATGCCGGTAGCCTGCAATGGAGCCTAGTGGAGGCAGTACTGCTGTCGGAGGGGGAGCAGCGAGTTCAGACGCTTGCCGAACCTATAGGGAAACTCGAAGACAAGGGGGGCGGCCGGGCCATTTTCACGCCCGACCCGCCTGGCAGCGACCGCGATTTGTTCAAGGTGCAGCGAATCCGTTGCACCAACCGGCAGAACGGGGACAGTGCTGAAGCTTCGGTGGTGGTGATCAGGTGGCATGCGGGCCTGAATGTGGTGCCGTTCCACGTGGTGCAAGGGCTTTCGGTTCAATCCATACCCTTCACGGTAATGCCTGACGAGCCTGAGCTAGACCTTCGCCGCGATATAACGTGGGCTGTGAATGGCGAAGGAGTGTTCGTTGGCAACGTTTACACGCCTCCGGAAAAACCCCGATCACCCATTGCGGTGGTGACTGCGTTCGATGGCGTTGAGCGCACCGGCTACGCCATCGTCGAGTTCAGCGAAAGTCGGCAGGAAACCGCTGGCCTGTTGTCATGGGAGAGCCTTAGCACCTTTGAACTTAAAGCCATCAGCGCGCCGCAGTGCTTCGCCAATGGTTGGCAGCAGATAGAAGTTGAGGTAACCGTTGCTGCGAGTAACGATCACAACGATCAACCGGTCGAGATCTCCGACGCCGATTTGGCAACGTTGAAGTTCTTGAATGAGGACAGCAACAACGAGCTACCTTTCCTGGCGCCGGATGAAGAAGCCTTGGCCGTTGGCAAGGCGGATGAAGAAGAGGAGGACTGGGCGGTAAACAGAGAGGCGAACAACATCAACCGGCAAGCAACAGCGCCCGCTGGGGGGAGCGCGCCCTTGGCGGCCAGAACCCGCCGATTCTACCTGCACTCCCGTAAGGCGGGGGTGATCAAGGTGATTGCGTCGATACAGAACACCTTGACGGGCAAGACGGTCACGTCTGCAGCCACCGGCGAGAAAGGTAAGCTCGAATTGCGCGGGCTGGTCACCCCGTCCTTCACGCAGGAACTGTATTCCTTCAAGCGCACGCGTGTGGCGGGGGATGCGTCACCGTCCGAGGGCGATGAATTCGCTTATGTCGATACCAGTACCGACAACTGGTTGCTTGAGCACGTCCTCAGAGAGGGCCGAGTGATCAAGTTCGCTCGCCTGTTCATCAAGGATACCGAACGAAAATCGGCTGTACGGTGGTCGTGGAAGCCCGGGACGTCGCCGTTACCAGTCCAGGACGATGATTTCGTCAGCTTCACTGGGTTCTCCTTCCAGTCGGTTGATGGCCGAGTGAAGGACGATTTGCTGTTCGACGGACTTCTTTACCGCATGGCCAAGCATCGAACGTATGCACTGCCAACGGAGGTGCAAGGCACCAAGCCCGGTGCCGGGCAATTGATGATCATCCTGCAGCGGGATGCGGGGTTTGTTCTCTCGAGTAAAAGCGAGGAGTCGGGTTATCGCCAGGCGCTTGAAAAAAACTTGGAGTTCACTCTGCTGGATATGGAAGGTAACGAACATCCCCTGACATTTTCTTTTGCTGTCACGGCTGACGAAGAGAGGCAGGGCATCACCCACCGCGATGTCCTGAAACTTTCAATTCGCTGAGCAGCGGCTCACCTGGGTGCACGGGTGTGCCGAGGTGAGCCCACCATTCTTTTTTGGATGATAAACAAGATGGCTATTGAAACCGTACTTCACTCCAATGCACTGAATGCGTCCAGCTTTGTGCAAAATAACGTCGACCCACGTACTGGCCAGTATGCGGTAAGTATCAACTTGCCAGCCCTTGTTGGTAATTATCAGGTCGGTCCAGAGCTGCCCATTCGCCTGGTGTTCAATCCATTCAGCGACAGTAATGTCGGCTTTGGCCGGGGGTGGTATGTCGACCTTACTCAATACGTGCCGGCTACGCGCATGTTGCGGCTTCACACCGGAGAAAGTTTCAAGGTGACCGGGTCTGGTGCAGAGCCGGGCATTAAGGAAAGAAAACTCGAAAGCTTTCGTTTTTTCGATGACAGTGAAGGGGGCAAGAAACAATACCGTGTGGTGCACAAGTCCTATATGGAAGAAGTGCTGAGCGAGTACGGTACAGGGGATAATCTTGTGGCACTGCCGTCTGAGGTTCGCGCCGCTTCGGGCCACCGTATTCTGTTGAGCTACACCGCCAACCAAAGGCTGGAGCGCATTGTCGACGGCACGGGTCAGGCGTTGCTGGAAATCAGCTATGGCAGCACGGTAACACTCAAGCTGCACCCTGGGGCCAATGGCGGCAAGCCAGTCGCCGAATACAAGCTCAGCCTGGTCAATGAGCGGTTGCGTCAGGTCGACTTGCCGGCCGAAGTGGGTGGCAACTGGCGGTTCGAATACACCACGTCTTTTGGTCTGACCTGCCTGGCCAAGGTTTCGACACCTTACGGTAGTGTGGAAGATATCCGCTACGGTGAGGGCGGTGATACAGGCCATCTACTGCCAGGCGGTGGAACCCGTGCGGCGATACCGCGGGTGACCTCGCATACGGTCAACCCTGGCGGCGGCCAGCCGTCGATGAAAACCAGCTACACCTACACCGTCCTGCAAGACAGCATTCAGGCGCCGAACAACTTCGTCGGTAACGGCAGTGGTGTCAGCTGGCGTGACGATGGTGAGGACAACCTCTATCGCGCCCGCTCCACCTACCTGTATGGCAGCACGGCGTCTCAATGGGGTAAAGGTGCGGATGGCAAGGACCAGGTATTGCGCACCACCCATCGCACGTACAACCGTTTTCACTTGCAGGTGGGTGAGGTCGTGGTGCAAGGCAAGAACCAACTTGTCAACAGCACGACGTATCACGGCGATGTAACGACTGAGTTCGACAATCAGCCGCGCAACTTCCAGTTACCGCTGGAGCAAACCCAGGCGTGGTCACTGCTGGGGGATGCTTCCAGGTTTCGCCAAGAGCCTCCCACCAGGACCGTATATGACCTGCATGGCAATTTGGTCGAGCAGATCCTGCCCTCCGGGCAGCGCACCGTGATCGCGTATTACCCTGCCGAAGACGACCCGGACGGCTTCGTACGCAACCAGAAGAGCGTGACGGAACATCCCGCTGCGGTTGGCGACGAGCCTGCGCCGGTACTGCGAAAAAGCTTCCAGTACAAGGCGCTCGCTCGGGTAGCTTATCCGGGTGCCTCGATCAAACAGTCGGCGTCCGATTGGCTGGTCCTCAAGCAGGAAAGCCTGTGTGAAGTCGTTGGCGAGGTAGAGCAGGCAGCGTTGAAAGTGACCACCGTGAGCCCGGTCGATGACCCTGCCGACTTGCTGCGCCATGGGCGTTCATCGCTGGAAACCCTGATCATGGGCGGTAAAAGTACCACGACCGGTTTTACGTACAGCTTGGACGATCTCAATGGGCACCCTGTGCTGGTAACCGAGCAGCAGGTGACCGGCTTTGATCATGGGAGTATCGACCAGGAAACTGGCGAGCCGCGCCATGTTTGCAAGGTGATCACGCTGAAGCATTCGATGCTCATTGGCGAGCCGTTGCTCAATCGCGATGACAACGATGTTGAAATCGAGTACGCCTACGATGCGTTACGCCGTGTGGTTCGTGAGACGGTGTCACCCAATGACGGTGCGTATACGGCATCTCGCATCTACACGTACGGGCTTGTGAGCGCACCGGGTGGTCAGGCCGTGCAAACCCGAATAGACGTCAAGGGAGTTGCCATCAACTCATACATTGATGGCCTGGGGCGAGTGGTCCGCGAAGAGCGGCACGATGCTGACGTCGACGCAGAAGATGTCCGCCTGCGTCAAGTCTTTCGCCCACGCAACTCGTTTACCTACGATGAACTTGGCCAGTTGACCGAGGCAATTGAATACGACTGGAAAGGCGAACAGCAAATGCCGTTGGCGACCCAGTATGCCTACGACGATTGGGGCGTACAGCGTTGCGAGACAGGGCCGGACGGGGTCAAGCGGTTCCAGGAGCATGACCCGATCGGGTCCAACCCTTACGGGACCGACCCCAAGGGCAACCTGCCCACCCAAACCGAGTGGAGCGAGTCTGCAGATGGCAAGCTGAGCCTGGGCAAGACCATCACCTGGTTGAACCTGTTCGAGCAGCCTGCCCAAGTGCAGCGCTTTGACCTGGCGGATAAAATGTACGCCACGCATGAGTACTTCTATGACGGCTTGGGGCGCAATGTACGGGAGATCGATGCGCGTAAAGCCGTTACCCGCTCCGGCTATGACGCTTTCGGCCGCCTGGTCGACCAGACACTGGCGGACAGGTCGGTGGTGCATCGCGACTATGCCGTGCACAGCAGTGAAGACTTGCCGATCAGTATCAGTGTCAGGGGTGTCGTGCTGGGGGAGCAGGTTTTCGACGGTCTGAACCGTATGATCACCTCTGTTACCGGCGGACGGGCGCGGCACATGCACTATGAGCCTGGCCAGATCAAACCGAGCAAGGTGCGGACAGCCGCTGGCAATGTCATCGAGTATCAATACCTTCCTCAACTGGGTGAGGAGCCTCAACTACGGCGCATTCCGGGTAAGCAGGCCGACTATACATTCGACCCGCTCAACGCCCGGCTTACCCACTGCAAGGAGGAGGGAGAGGAATTGAGCCGCGTCTATTTCAGTACCGGCGAAATCAAGCAGGAAACCCGCGTGATCGGCGACGAAACCTGGACCATGGAGTACGGCACCAGCCTGTTGGGGCGCCAGTTGTTCTATAAGGATGTTCTCGGCCAGACGCAGACCTACGATTATTACCCCAGCGGCCTGTTGGAGCATACTGCACTGGGTAGCACAAGCAGTTGGTTCTTCTATGACGGGCTGAGCAATTCCCAATGCATACTCACCCTGGATGGCACTCAAGGACTAGCCACCGAGCTGGAGTACGATCACCAAGGGCGCGAATGCCTGCGTCGGTTTGTGTTCCTCAGTAGCGTGGCTGAAGCGCCGATCGAAGGCTTTACGTTCGCCAATGAACGTGTGCAGGCGCTGGTTGCAGAGGCCGGGCTTTTGGTGCAGGGAGTACAGGAGCTGGCGCAGGAATACAGCGTGCTCGACCAGATCACGTCAAAACGCTTGAGTGATAATGGCACTGTCTTGCGTGAGGAAACATTCAAGTACGACCTGCGTGGTCGGCTGGAGGAATACAGTTGCGATGGGCTGGTTTCCCATAGCCCGACCGACCCGGCTGGGAAGACTATTCGTCAGCAGTATTTCGAATTTGATGCGCTCGACAACATCACCTGGGTGCTGACCGAATTCGAGGAAGAGAACGGCAGCAAGGGCAGTAACGAGGCTACCTATCTATTCGACAATGAAGACCCTGCGCAATTGAGTGGCGTGCAGAATACCCATTCCGACTATGCAGACTTCTCATTGCAGTACGACAAGGACGGCAATATGAGCCTCGATGACAAGGGCAAGACGCTGAAGTACGACGCCCTGGGCCGCCTGAGCAGCTATGACGGCAGTGGTTACAGTTACGATCCTTTGGACAGGTTGTCAGGCCAGGCGGTATGAAGGCAGATGAAGTGAAGATCGGGCCGAGGGGCTAGTGCCCCTCGGTTAAGCGAATACTCAAGCAAATTGGGGCCATTTTGCACCCCTTCGCGTCAAACCGCCGCGAAGGGGTGCAAATTGGCCCCAGTAACGCTTACGGTATGTCCACCCTGAACTGCACATCACTGTTGGCAAAGCCGGCGGTTACCTGCCTATCGATCGCTTTGTAGGCAGCAGAAAACAGCATGTCGGTGGGTTTGGTGTCATACAGGGGGTACTGTTTGGAGGCTATTCCGTTGTCTACTGGTGTGCCTGTGTTGTCCTTGATGATCAACGCCAAACCCGTAGCACCACCTGGTTCCAGAGCATACAGTGTACCGCTGGCGCCAGCGCCGCCGTAGTTCCCGGTAAAGGTCACGCGGGCATTGGCCCCTGGCAGCAGTATACAGCCACCGCCCGGTGTAAGGCGCAAGCCGAAGGCGCGGTTGGCGGCCTCATCATCTGCTTGCTTGAACTGGGCTGTGTGCACAGTGCCCATGTAGATTCTGGAAGCAGGTAGACCTGTCGAAGGGTCGATGATTTCAATCGCACAGGTCCCGCTGCTCACCTGGCCGAAGAAGTTGATCGAGCCGCTGTTCGCAAACGCCTGTTGACTGGCCATGGCGAGCGCAAAGGCAATGACTAGAGGCTTCATGGAAAGCTCCTTGATTTCTTGAGTCACAATGGCAAACGAGCCCATAGGGCTCGCTTGCAGGTGTCGGGTGGGAGTGCTCAGGGGCGGCTGGACAGCGCCTTCTGCATCACCGGAGTAGCGACCCCGTAGTCATTGATGGTGGTAAAGGTCAACTGCAAGCCTCTGAGCGATTTGATCCGGGCAAGGTCATAGACCTGCTGGCCAAACGGTGGCGCCATGGCCATGGCCTGTATAGCCTCTGTCGCACCTGCAGCGCTGACTTCCAGGCGGCCGAACGTGTAATGGAAGGGTGTCGGGTTATCTACTACCAACTGGACACGTCCAGGGCCTTGAC
This sequence comes from Pseudomonas sp. DE0010, assembly GCF_007680745.1. Classification (NCBI taxonomy): domain Bacteria; kingdom Pseudomonadati; phylum Pseudomonadota; class Gammaproteobacteria; order Pseudomonadales; family Pseudomonadaceae; genus Pseudomonas; species Pseudomonas sp. DE0010. The sequence continues at coordinate 33,759 of NZ_VEJQ01000014.1, read as the reverse complement.
GTACGGACCATTTTAGCTCGCCGATGCGCTCGGCGGGCCGGTCAGTCAATTGGCTGGGGCGATAGAAGAGCTTGAGGCGCGTACGCAGTGCGATATTGAGGACGTTTACATTATCAGGGGTGACCTCGGGGATTTCCTGAACATTGAGGTAAAACAGTGTTTCCCTGTCATTAGGCAGCGCGTTGGGCAGGTGGTTGATCTGCACCATCTGCTCCTTGCTTGGGTCCAGACGGAACAAACCGGGAGAGGTCGCCAGCGGAACGGGTGTGTCGGTATCGTCCTTGGCGGTGTTGACCCAGCTTTGCACCGCGTAGGGGCGAGGGCTGGGGTTGGCTATCACCACCGAGGTGCTGCGTTTGTCGCTGTCGAACACGACTCGCGTGGTATTGACGGTCAGCGCTGCCTGAGCAGTCTGCAGGGTGGCTGCCAAGTAAATACCCAATGCCAGGCGGCGCGGGTGAATCTTCATCTGACGATACCTTCTGAATGATATGAGGTAGCCTCAGGCGGTATCAGCTCGCCTGAGGCGCGTTCTCATGGAATATCGACAAGAAATTGCACATCGGTGTTAGCCGTACCTGCCGTCACGGCGGTACCTATGGATTTATAGGCCGCAGAGAAGATCATGGTGGTAGGGTTCGTGTCATCCAGTGGGTAATCCTTGGAGGCCAGGCCGTTATTCACGGGGGTGCCGGCATTGTCCTTGATGATCAAGGCCAGGTTGGTGGCTCCGCCTGGTTCCAACGCATACAACGTACCACCTGTGCCGGCGCCGCCGTAGGCGGCAGTAAAGGTGACAGTGGCATTGCTACCAGGGGCAACGACGCAACCAGCGCCTGGGGTGACACGCATGCCGAAGGCGCGAGATGCCGCTTCATCGCCGACGGCGGTGAACTGCGAAACACTGACGTTGCCCATGTTGACGCGGGCTACCGGCAGACCTGTCGACGGGTCGATGATTTCGATCGGACACGTCCCGGCATGCACCTGGCCGTAGAAGTTGATCGAGCCAGTGTTGGCTAATGCAGCGTGGCTGGCGAGGCCAAGTGTTAAGGCCAGGAGAGTTTTTTTCATTAGGAGCTCCAGGTTAGAGTGTGTCAGGTGGATATTGGCTAAGGCTGCCCAAGCATCGCTAGATGCGACGGTGCACAGCGTGCGAGTTTGCTTGTGGTTCGTATGTAGGAAAAATCTGAAGTCCGATTGGCTTGCGCTGATCTTCTCTCCCGGTTTTACGGCAGTTGTTCGATGGAAGGTGGTGCTGTTTCCATGGTCTGTTTCATAGAGCGTGGAAGGGCCGTGCGGTTGCGTCAACTGATAGAAATACCAGTTGCCAAACCGTAAAGGCTATGCATGCCGGGCAGCACATTCGTACTGTGAGACTCAACTTTGTCTGGCGACTGATAAAAATGCCAGTTGACTCGATTTTTTTGGGGTGGGGTAATTGGCGCTCACACTACAGCCGGGGACTTTGAGGTGAAAAAAACCAAAAATGATGAAGCGACTGGCGTCGGCTCACCGTCTATAGATACGGAGGCGGTGTGCACAATGTACACGCATGTATTGTGGATGAATACGCTGTGGCTATCAGGCGCTAATAGTGATTTTCTGATTGAGTCGTTTGTAATGACTCGGCCGCCTGCTTTAATGGGGCGCGAGGGGGCAGAGACATTGCTGAGGCAGTTTTCCAAAATCGAAATTCTGTCAGACGGTAACTTCAGTAACAAGTTGATTCTTCATTCAACCCATGAATACCTCATGTTTACGAAGAGACTCTCCAACTTGGGCGCGGAACAGATCCTGCGCTTGACGAAGATCAACCCCGGCGGCGTGAGATTCTCCGTCAAGTTACCAATGTATGAGTGCTACCTCCGGTACCGGGCGCAAGGTCAAAGTGTGCTGAGTGTCGAATGGACGGGTGGGGCCGACTATGGCTTCTACGACCAAAAGGACTCAACTGTCGAGACTGCGCCGACTCCCGAGTATATTGAATATTATAATCAGAGGAAGAAAATTGACATTGCGATCATGCCGCGCCCTGAAAGTGCGAAGCTGCAAGATCTTTATATATATATGATTCTAGACGAAAACCGGCTCACCCGGCATTTCATTTTTCAGCAGCGGCCCATTGCCTATGAAAGTTTGGTAAGCGGGATGCAGCAACCCATCGCGCTCGCGCCAGCAGCAGATGCAGCCTTATTTGGCTATTTTCCAAAAGAAAATTTTCCAGAGGTGGGGGCAGGTAGAGCACCTGTGGACAGCGCATTCGTTGGCGATTTGGTGACCCCACTGGGGTCGACGGAATTGGTTGGCGTAGTGGATGCCGGGGGGTCGCTATTCGGCTACAGGCGTGTCAACAAGAAGTCGTTGAAGCCCGCTGAGTCGGCTATCCCAGCCTTGACGTACAATATTTCACCGTACTCACAAGTTTTCCATGCAGGGGATGCAAAGGAGCGGCTTGGTTTCTTCTATCTACCAATGCCTGGGGTCAAATGGAGTGTGACGGGTGATGCAGGCGGTACCCTTGTCAAAGAGGGTAATGATCACTTCTACGTACCTGCCCTCAAGCCACCCGGTGTCGTCTTCAGTTTACCGGGAGAAACCTTGATCCCAGCCGTTACCAGGGCTAGTTTTCCCCGGGTGCCAGCACGTACCGATGTGCTGACGGCGGCGGGAGATGGGTTGTGTGACCCGGTATCTTTCGTCACGACATTCGTGTATCCGACGCATTTCATCCGATTTACCCTTGCAGGCAATGCGTTGCAACTGAACTGCTGGTATTTCAACCTCGACATGGAAGAAACCGCAGTGCCGGCCGAGGATGTTGAGTGGCACATCCTTGCAGGCAACGGTGTGGTATCGGCGCAAGGTGTGTTCACGCCTTCGTCGACAGCGCCGAGTGGTGTCACGGTGGTGATGGCGCTGGATACGCGCAATGTTGTTGAGTGGCGCTTCGCGGTGACGATCATTCCATTGCCATTGCTGTCTGCGTACGACGCGTTGCGGCTACAGCAAGCGTGACCTGGGCTGCCCGAGACGCATCGCCCCAAGCGGGTGGAGTCAGTGGAGGGGGCCGGGCAGCAGGCTCAGCACCTGTTTTTCCTGGTTCCAGTCGAACGGTTCATCGTTCTGCTCGGCTTCGTAGCGGCGCTCTTCAAGACGTTGATACAGGTCCAGTTCGTCATCGGGCATGAAATGCAAGCAGTCGCCGCCAAAAAACCACAGTAGATCCCTGGGTACAAGATGAGCGATCTGCGGGTAACGCTGGATCACCTGGCAGATCAGGTCTTGCCCCAGGTATTGACTTGTCAGCGGGTTTTGCGGCAGTAGGGTCAGTAGTTCGTCGAAGCGTTCGAGGAACAGGGCGTGGCTTTCCTCGGGTACCTGCTCGGCTTCGCCCAAAGCCACCAGAATGGTACGCAGGTGGTTAAGCAGTTGCAGGTTGTAATCCAGGTGGGAATTGGCCATGGGGCGGTCCTCGGGGTGATTGAAACGGAGGCGGAGTATACGCCGGTTGGGGATGGGGAGGCAGAGCGCCCCCCCATCAATCAACGCACCTTGCCAGGTACTGGCAGCAATTGCTCCTTGTCGAAGGCATCCACATCGATCACTGCCCGGCGTGCCTGTTCCGCTGCGTGCAGCCGTTGCCCTTCGTCAGGCTGCAGCACACCGCTTTCGATGGCCGCATCAATCACCGACTGCCCAGGTGCCGGCCGTACCTTGCCGTCCTTGATCCCCAGGTGCAGCGCCTTGTGCAGTGGCACTGCCTCATCAAGCAAGTCGCAAGCCCGTTGCAGTGCCGCCACTGGGTCACCGTCCGCCTGTGGCCGGAAGCAGCCCGCGAGCAGCTCCTCCAGCGCTGGGTCACCCTTGTTACGCCCAATCAGCGCCGCTACCTCTGCATCCAGTTCATCGCTCGGCCCGGTATGACGACGGCCTAAGGGGAACACGAGGGCCCTCAGTGCACAGCCGACAAAGCGGTTGGGGAAGTTGTCGAGTAACCTATCCAGGGCCTGTTCCGCCTGCCCCATGCTTTCTTCCATGGCCCAGCGTAGCAATGGCTGCATCTGCTCGGGCGAGCCCAGGTCGTGATAACGCTTGAGCGCCGCACTGGACAAGTACAGATAACTCAGTACATCGCCTAGCCGCGCACTCAGGCGCTCGCGGCGCTTGAGGGCACCGCCCAGCAGCATCATCGACAGGTCCGCCAGCAATGCAAAGGCTGAGGCCTGGCGGTTCAGGGCGCGGAAGTAGCCTTGGCTGAGGGTATCGCCTGGTACGCTTTCCAGGCGGCCCAGTCCCAGATTGAACACCAGTGTGCTAGCCGCATTGCCAGCGGCGAACATGATGTGCTTCATCAACAGGTCATCGAACTCTCTTAGCGCCTGGTCGCGGTCCTCACGGTGGGCCAGAGCCATTTCCTTGAGTACGAACGGGTGGCAGCGAATGGCGCCCTGACCGAAGATCATCAGGTTGCGTGAGAGGATGTTGGCGCCCTCGACCGTGATGAAGATCGGTGCCCCTTGCCAGTTACGCCCCAGGTAGTTGTTCGGGCCCATGATGATGCCCTTACCGCCGTGCACATCCATGGCGTGCTGGATGCATTCGCAGCCGCGCTCGGTCAGGTGGTACTTGAGGATCGCCGACAGCACCGAGGGCTTCTCGCCCAGGTCTACCGCTTTGGCCGTCAGCAGGCGCGCGCTGTCCATCAGCCAGGCGTTGCCGCCGATGCGTGCCAGCGATTCCTGGATACCTTCGAATGCGGCCAGCGGCACGTTGAATTGCTCGCGGATGTTGGCGTACTGGCCGGTGACCAGGCTGGTGTACTTGGCGGCGCCGGTGCCCACGGCGGGCAGGGAGATGGAACGGCCCACCGACAGGCAGTTCATCAACATCATCCAGCCTTTGCCGAGCATGGCCTGGCCACCGATAAGGAAGCTCAGTGGCACGAACACGTCCTTGCCGCTATTGGGGCCATTCATGAAGGCGGCGCCCAGCGGCAGGTGACGTTTGCCGATGTCCACGCCGGGGGTGTCGGTAGGGATCAGCGCCAGGCTGATGCCCAGTTCTTCCTCCTCGCCCAGCAGGTGATCCGGGTCGTAGGCCTTGAATGCAAGGCCCAGCAGCGTGGCAACCGGGCCTAGGGTGATATAGCGTTTTTCCCAGTTCAGGCGCAGGCCGATGACTTCCTCGCCCTGCCACTGGCCCTTGCACACCACGCCGGTGTCGGGCATGGCGCCGGCGTCTGAGCCGGCCAGAGGGCCGGTGAGTGCGAAGCAAGGGATGTCGTCGCCACGGGCGAGCCGTGGCAGGTAGTGGTCGCGTTGTTCGTCGGTTCCGTAATGCAGCAGCAGTTCAGCTGGGCCGAGGGAGTTGGGCACCATCACCGTAGAGGCCAGATCGCCGCTGCGGGTGGCCAGCTTCATCGCCACCTGGGAGTGTGCGTAAGCGGAAAAACCCTTGCCACCGTACTGCTTGGGGATGATCAGGGCAAAGAAGCCATTTTGTTTGATATGCGCCCAGGCCGCGGGTGGTAGGTCCATGTCCTGGCCGATCTGCCAGTCGCTGACCATGGCGCACAGTTGTTCGGTAGGGCCATCAATGAAGGCCTGCTCTTCGTCGGTCAGCTTGGGTGCCGGGTAGGCCAGCAAGGTGCGCCAGTCGGGGCGGCCGCTGAACAGTTCGCCGTCCCACCATACAGTACCGGCGTCGATGGCTTCGCGCTCGGTTTGCGACATGGGCGGCAGGGTGCGCTGGAACCAGTTGAAAACCGGGCCGGTGAACACCTTGCGGCGCCAGTTGGGCAGCGCTACCAAGGCGCCTTTCAGTGCCAGCACGAGCCACATCAGTGCTAGCAGCCAGCCGGGAGCGCTGCTGAAAATGCCCATCAGCAGCACATAGGCGGCCATGATGCCGAGAATCTGCAAGGGTGCCAGGCGCCTGTGCGTGAGGTACGCCGCGCCTATCACCATCACTACCAGCCACAACAGCAACATAATCGGTCCTCCTTGGAACCAGGGGGCTTGAGCCGTTCCGGACAGCTTAGACGCAACGCCGGGAAAGGCAGGGTCAAAACAGTGACACGGTGTGGCGGTGGGAGTTTCAGTCCGGTACAGGCAACAAAACTCTGGAGTAGACTGTGCAACCTCCGCACTCATAAGGAAGTTGCCATGCTGAAGATCTGGGGCCGCAAGAATTCGAGCAATGTGCGCAAGGCGCTGTGGATCGCCCACGAACTGGACCTGGACTTCGAATCGATCGACGCCGGCGGCGCCTTCGGCGTGGTCAACGAGCCGTACTACCGCGCCCGCAACCCCAATGGCCTGGTACCCATGCTTGAAGACGGTGACCTGATCCTGTGGGAGTCCAACACCATCGTCCGCTACCTGTGCGCCGAATATGGCACCGAGCAAGGTTGGTACCTGGAAGACCCGCGCCAACGCGCTTTGGCCGACAAATGGATGGACTGGGCCACCTCATCCTTCGCAGCGCCGTTCCGCCCGCTGTTCTGGGGCCTGCTGCGCACCCCCGAAGACCAGCGCGACTGGGTGACGATCAACGCTGCGCACAAGCAGTGCGCCCAGTTGCTGGCCATTGCCGACGAAGCCTTGGCCACACAGCCCTATCTTTCCGGTGACCAGATCGGCATGGGCGACATCCCACTGGGTTGTTTCGTCTATGCCTGGTTCGAAATGCCCATCGAGCGCCCGGCCATGCACCACCTGGAGGCCTGGTACGAACGCCTGAAGGCCCGCCCGGCCTATCAGGCAGCGGTGATGACGGCGCTAACCTGATCGAACACTACGGCTGTTTCGATAGTCACTATCAATACACATGACTGTACTTGTGCGGCCGCGCCTTGCACCATTGGCCGCACTCACTGCGCCAGTGACCTTGTCTGGCGTGTCCTGCACCTTATTTTTCGGTAAGTGACCCGCTATGAGTTCTGCCCTGTCCATTCGACAGCTGACCAAAACCTACGGCAACGGCTTTCAGGCCCTCAAAGGCATCGACCTGGATGTCGCCGAAGGTGACTTCTTCGCCTTGCTCGGCCCCAACGGCGCCGGCAAATCCACCACCATCGGCATCCTATCCACCCTGGTGAACAAAACCAGCGGCACGGTCAATGTGTTCGGCCACGACCTCGACCGCGAGCCCTCGGCGCTGAAGCGTTGCCTGGGCGTGGTGCCACAGGAGTTCAATTTCAACCAGTTCGAGAAGTGCTTCGACATCGTCGTGACCCAGGCTGGCTACTATGGCATCCCGCCAAAGATCGCCAAGGCGCGTGCCGAGCAGTACTTGACCCAACTGGGCCTGTGGGACAAGCGCGACGTGCCATCGCGTTCGCTGTCCGGCGGCATGAAGCGCCGGCTGATGATTGCCCGTGCGCTGATCCACGAGCCGCGTTTGCTGATTCTCGACGAACCCACCGCCGGCGTGGACATCGAGCTGCGCCGTTCGATGTGGAGCTTCCTCACCGAGCTGAACCAGAAAGGTATCACCATCATCCTCACCACCCATTACCTGGAGGAGGCTGAGCAGCTGTGCCGTAACATCGGCATCATCGACCACGGCACCATCGTCGAGAACACCAGCATGCGCCAACTGCTGGGCAAGCTGCATGTCGAAACCTTCGTCCTCGACATCAAGCAGGGCTTGGCCACGGCGCCGGTGTTGCAGGGTTACCCGTGCCGGCTGCTGACCCCGCACACCCTGGAAGTACAGGTAGAGAAAGACATCGGCATCACCGCCCTGTTCGGCCAGTTGGCCCTGCAAAACATCGAAGTGCAAAGCCTGCGCAACAAGACCAACCGACTCGAGGAGCTGTTCGTGGCCCTGGTGGAAAAAAACCTGTCGAAGGTGGCCGTATGAGCGTGGAACTGCGCACCAACTGGGTGGCCCTGAACACCATCGTCTATCGCGAGGTGCGGCGCTTCCTGCGCATCTGGCCGCAGACCCTGTTGCCACCGGCAATCACCATGGTTCTGTATTTCGTCATTTTCGGGAACCTGATTGGCCGGCAGATTGGCGACATGGGCGGGTTCACCTACATGCAGTACATCGTGCCGGGGCTGATCATGATGTCGGTGATCACCAACTCCTATGGCAACGTGGTATCGAGCTTCTTCGGTAGCAAGTTCCAGCGCTCGATCGAAGAGCTAATGGTCTCGCCGGTATCGCCGCACACCATCCTGGTGGGTTATGTACTCGGTGGCGTGCTGCGTGGCTTGGCGGTAGGGGTGATCGTCACCATTCTGTCGATGTTCTTCACCGACCTGCAGGTGCATCACCTGGGTGTGACTGTGGTAGTAGTACTGTTGACGGCGACCATCTTCTCCTTGCTGGGGTTCGTCAACGCGGTGTTCGCTCGCAATTTCGACGACATTTCGATCATCCCGACGTTCGTGCTGACTCCGCTGACCTACCTGGGCGGCGTGTTCTACTCGATCACCCTGTTGCCACCGTTCTGGCAGACCGTATCGCTGGCCAACCCTGTGCTGCACATGGTCAATTCGTTCCGCTACGGCATTTTAGGGGTGTCGGACATCAGCATCGGCACGGCGATCACGTTCATGTTGGTGGCCACTGCCGTGCTCTACCTGCTGTGCGTGCGGCTGCTGGTCAGCGGCCGGGGCATGCGTGCCTGAAACCTTGCATCGGCATTGGCGACGACGCCATTGCCGGCTCACCCACCAGCGCCAGTACAGCAGGGTGCTGAAGTAGCCGAGCATACCCAGCAGTACGGCGCACACGATTGAACCCAGCAGAAAGGGTTGCCAGACCGTCGACAGTTGGTCAGTGATCCACTGGAAGGTCAACGCGTCGGGCAGCGCGCGTGGCGGTACCTGCATCAGCCAGGCACCGACCATGTAGGTAACGAAGAACACCGGCGGCATGGTCAGCGGGTTGGTCAGCCACACCAGGCTGACGGCAATCGGCAGGTTACCCCGTAGCGGGATGGCCAACGCAGCGGCCAGCAGCATCTGTGCAGGCATCGGGATCAATGCGGCGAACAGGCCCACGCCCATGGCTCGCGCTACTGAATGACGGTTCAGGTGCCACAGGTTCGGGTCATGCAGCAACTTGCCGAAAAAGCGTAAGGACTTGTGTTCCCGAATACTGCTCGGGTCCGGCATGAAGCGTTTGAATAGTCGGCGCGGCATGGGGGCTCCCGGGGCGTTGACCGGGGCAGTATGCCCTGATTCGCGTTCAGCCTCGTTCAGAGTTTGTGACAATTGTTGAGCAAGCAGTGCCGGCAAGTGGGCTATGCCTCAGAGGTTGATTCAGCTTCTGGAGCTCTACCTAATGCGCACAGGGATGTTGGCGCTCGCCCTTGGTCTGCTCAGTCTTTGCCTGGTACCTCAATTGCCATCGGTCGGATGGCTGCTAATGCTTGCAGCGGGCGCCGTCGTCAGTCTGTTCACCCGGGGTTGGTTATTGGGTTTGTTCCTGCTGGGCTTCTGCTGGGCCTGTTGGTCAGCCAAGCAGGCCGTGGATGATCGTCTGGCGCCAGGGCTCGATGGTCGCACCTTATGGCTGGAAGGGAGGGTGGCCGGTCTGCCGGCGCGCACTGCGCAAGGCGTGCGCTTCGAGCTTGAGGGCGCGTATTCCCGGCGTGCCGATTTGCCGCAACGCCTGCAATTGAGCTGGTTCGACGGGCCACCGCTGCGTGCCGGCGAGCAGTGGCGCCTGGCCGTCACCCTGCAGCGTCCGACCGGCCTTCTGAACCCCCACGGGCCCGACCGGGAGGCACAGCTGCTGGCACGTCGGGTCGGCGCCAGCGGAGCGGTGAAAGCCGGGCAGTTACTGACGCCCGCGGCAGTCGGGTGGCGCGATGGCCTGCGCGAGCGTCTGCTGGCGGTCGAGGCCCATGGTCGGCAAGCCGCATTGGTGGCGTTGGTGCTTGGTGATGGGACCGGCCTGGCGCGCGAAGACTGGCAGGCGCTTCAGGCCACCGGCACCGTGCACCTGCTGGTGATTTCAGGCCAGCACATCGGCCTGGTGGCGGGTCTGCTCTATGCCGTGGTCGCGTGGTTAGCCCGCTGGGGGCTGTGGCCGACCCGGCTGCCGTGGCTGCCTTGGGCCTGTGTGCTGGCCATGAGCGCGGCGCTGGCCTACGGCTGGCTGGCCGGGGCAGGGGTGCCAGTACAGCGCGCCTGTCTGATGCTGGCCGTGGTGCTGCTGTGGCGCCTGCGCTTTCGTCATCTTGGCGCATTCCACCCCTTGTTACTTGCCTTGGTTGCCGTATTGCTGTTCGAGCCGTTGGCGGCGCTGCTTCCAGGCTTCTGGCTGTCATTCGGCGCCGTGGCCACGCTCATCTACAGCTTCAGTGCTCGGCTAGGGGCCTGGCGACCCTGGCAGGCATGGACGCGAGCGCAGTGGGTCATCGCCGTCGGGCTGCTCCCGGTGCTGCTGGCTGTAGGCTTGCCGGTGAGCCTGAGTGCCCCGTTGGCCAACCTGCTGGCGGTGCCGTGGGTGAGCCTGGCGGTATTACCGCTGGCGCTGTTGGGCACTTTGTTGCTGCCGCTGGGCGACGCAGGTGAGGCATTGCTGTGGCTGGCAGGCGGCCTGCTGGATGTCTTGTTTCGCGCGCTAGCACTGGTCGCCCAGCAGCGCCCGGCATGGGTGCCTCCGGCACCGCCGTTGTGGGCCTGGCTGCTGGTATGCCTGGGTGCACTGCTGCTGTTGCTGCCACGGGGTGTGCCGCTGCGTGGGTTGGGCGCGGTGATGCTTTTGGCGCTCTGGGTGCCTAGGGAGCCGGTCTCGCACGGCCAGGTCGAGGTCTGGCAGCTGGACGTGGGCCAAGGCTTGGCGGTGTTGCTGCGCACTCGGCAGCACAGTCTGCTGTATGACGCCGGGCCGGCCAGGGGCGAAAGCGATCTGGGTGAGCGGGTCGTGTTGCCCACCTTGCGCAAGTTGGGGGTCGACAGCCTGGATGTGCTGCTGGTCAGTCACGCCCATGCCGATCACGCCGGCGGTGCAGGTGCGATCCAGCGCGGGCTGCCGGTCAGACGGGCGATTGGCGGTGAGCCGCTGGAAGAGGTTCAGTTACAGCCTTGCGTCAGTGGCGAGTCCTGGGAGTGGGACGGGGTTCGCTTTTCCCTGTGGCGCTGGACGGATGCGCGCACCAGCAATGACCGCTCCTGCGTGTTGCTGGTCGAGGCGTCGGGCGAGCGGCTGCTCCTGGCCGGTGACATGGAGGCGGGGGCCGAACGTGCGTGGCTGGCTGCCGTGGATTCACCACGCATTGACTGGCTCCAGTCGCCGCACCACGGTAGCCGCAGTTCGTCGACCGAAGCCTTCATCCGAGCCGCGGCCCCGCGTGGGGTGCTGATCTCCCGCGGGCGCAATAACAGCTTCGGGCATCCCCATGCACAGGTGGTCGAACGCTATCGCAGGCATGGCATGACCCTGCACGACACGGCGGTGGAGGGGGCGTTGCGTCTGGTGCTCGGTGCGCAAGGCGAGGTCGAGGGTATGCGCAGCCAGCGCCGCTTCTGGCGCGACGCCAGGGGTGGTTAATGCTGATGAGCGCCTGCCGCGCCTATGGTAAAGTGGCGACCTTTTCCAGAGGGCTTCTACTGTGTGGGAATTGGTCAAGTCCGGCGGTTGGATGATGCTGCCGATCATTCTGAGTTCCATCGCCGCCATGGCTATCGTCGTCGAACGCCTGTGGACCCTGCGCGCCAGTCGCGTCAGCCCGCCCCACCTGCTGGGCCAGGTGTGGATGTGGATCAAGGACAAGCAACTCACCAGTGACAAGCTCAAGGCCCTGCGTGCCGACTCGCCCTTGGGCGAAATCCTCGCGGCGGGGCTGGCCAACTCGCGTCATGGTCGCGAAATCATGAAAGAGTGCATCGAGGAAGCCGCCTCACGCGTTATCCACGAGCTTGAGCGCTACATCAGTACGCTTGGCACCATCGCCGCCATGGCGCCGCTGCTGGGCCTGCTGGGCACCGTGCTGGGCATGATCGACATCTTCAGCGCGTTCATGGGGTCGCAGATGACCGCCAACGCCGCGGTGCTGGCGGGTGGCATTTCTAAGGCGCTGGTAACCACGGCGGCCGGGCTGATGGTGGGTATCCCGGCGGTGTTCTTCCACCGCTTTCTGCTGCGCCGTATCGACGAGCTGGTGGTCGGTATGGAGCAGGAGGCGATCAAGCTGGTGGAAGTGATTCAGGGTGACCGCGAGGTGGAAGTGGCTGGAGGCAAGGCGTGAAGTTTCGGCGCAATCGCCAGCGCGAGAACATCGACATCAACCTGGCGTCGTTGATCGACGTGGTGTTCGTGCTGTTGCTGTTCTTCGTGGTTACCACCACGTTCACCCGCGAAACCCAGCTGCGCGTCGAGTTGCCCGAAGCGGCCAGCGCCGAGCGTGCACCGGGCGATGAGGGCAAGCTGGTAGAAATCACCATCAGTGCCGAAGGCGTGTACTCGGTCAACAACCACCTGTTGCCCAAGAGCGACCTGGCCACCCTCAGCGAGGCCATCGAGCGTGAATCAGGTGGCGACAACAAGCTGCCCCTGGCCATCAGTGCCGACGGCAAGACCCCGCACCAGGCTGTGGTCACCGCAATGGATGCTGCCGGCAAGCTCGGCTTCAGCCAATTGCGCATGACCACCGTCGAGGCGGCCCAGAGCACACCCTGATGACACTAGCCGATCGCCTGCTTGCTGCCTGGTACACCGGCCACCCGGCACTGGCATTGCTGCGTCCGCTGGAAGCGCTGTACCGCTGGGTGGTCAAACGCAAGCGCAGGCGTTTTCTCAATGACGAACGCGCCAGCTATCGCGCTCCGGTGCCCGTCATCGTGGTGGGAAACATCACCGTCGGCGGTACCGGCAAGACCCCTATGATTCTCTGGCTGATCGAGCACTGCCGCCAGCGGGGGTTGAGGGTGGGAGTGGTCAGCCGTGGCTATGGCGCCAAGCCGCCGCAGTTGCCTTGGCGGGTGACGGCCGATCAGGCGGCCGAACAGGCAGGCGACGAGCCGCTGTTGATCGTGCAACGTACCGGTGTGCCGCTGATGATCGATCCGGACCGCGCACGTGCGGTGCAGGCCCTGCTGGTCAGCGAACCCCTGGACTTGATCCTGTGTGACGACGGCATGCAGCACTACCGCCTGGCGCGAGACCTAGAATTGGTATTAATCGACGCAGCCCGCGGCCTGGGCAATCGCCGATGCCTACCGGCCGGCCCCTTGCGCGAGCCTGTCGAGCGTCTGAATGCGGCCGACGCAGTATTGTTCAATGGTGCAGCACTAGACAGTGCCGAGGGCTTTGGTTTTCGCCTGCAGCCCAGTGCGTTGGTCAACCTGCGCACGGGCGAGCGCCGTGCACTCGACCATTTTCCTGCAGGCCAGCGCCTGCATGCGGTGGCCGGCATTGGTAACCCGCAGCGTTTTTTCAATACCTTGCAGGGCCTAGGCTGGCAGCCGCTGCCGCATCCCTTTGCCGACCACGCGCAATTCAATGCCCGAAACCTTGCCTTCACACCGCCACTGCCGCTCATCATGACCGAGAAGGATGCGGTGAAGTGCCGCTCTTTTGCCGCCGAGGACTGGTGGTACCTGGCTGTTGAAGCACAACCCACGCCGGCATTTGGCACTTGGTTCGACCTGCAGTTGCAACGTTTGCTACCCAAGCCCTGATCCCGTTTTCAATTTCGGCCTTCTGGCCTAGAGGAAGCCTTCAATGGACACCAAACTGCTCGATATCCTGGCCTGCCCGATCACCAAGGGCCCGCTCAAGCTCAGCGCCGACAAGACCGAGCTGATCAGCAAGGGCGCCGGCCTTGCCTATCCCATTCGCGACGGTATCCCGGTGATGCTGGAAAGCGAGGCACGTACCCTGACCGATGATGAGCGCCTGGACAAATGAACCTGGACTTCACCGTCGTCATTCCAGCCCGCCTGCGCTCCACACGCCTGCCAGGCAAGCCCCTGCTGCCCATCGCCGGTAAGCCAATGGTGCAACACGTATGGGAACAGGCGCGCAGGAGTGCCGCCAGTCGCGTTGTCATCGCAACCGACGATGCCAGTATCTTTGAGGCTTGCCAGGCATTTGGCGCTGAAGTGCTGATGACTCGCGTGGACCATGAGTCCGGCACCGACCGTCTGGCCGAAGTGGCCGTGCAGCTCGGCCTGCCCAGCGAGGCCATCGTGGTCAACGTGCAAGGTGACGAGCCGCTGATCCCGCCGGTGATCATCGACCAAGTGGCCGCCAACCTGGCGGCTAATCCGCACGCCGGTATCGCGACTTTGGCCGAGCCCATCCATGAGCCGCAAGCGGTGTTCAACCCCAACGCAGTCAAGGTAGTGAGCGACAAGAACGGCCTGGCCCTGAGCTTTAGCCGTGCGCCGCTGCCGTGGGCGCGCGATGCGTTTGCCAAAGGCCAGGAGCTGCCGCCCGGTGTGCCTTACCGCCGCCATATTGGCATGTACGCCTACCGGGTTGGTTTCCTCCATGATTTCGTCGGTTGGGGCCCATGCTGGCTGGAGCAGACCGAAGCGCTGGAGCAGCTGCGTGCGTTGTGGCACGGCGTGCGGATCCATGTGGAGGATGCCATCGAGGCACCTGCCGTGGGCGTGGACACCCCTGAAGACCTGGAGCGCGTACGGCGCTTGCTGGAGGCCTGATGCGCGTTCTGTTCGTTTGCCTGGGCAACATCTGCCGCTCGCCGACTGCTGAAGGCGTGCTGCGTCATCAACTGCAGGTCGCCGGGCTTGCCGACCAGGTGCAGGTGGCCTCGGCCGGCACGGGCGACTGGCACGTTGGCAAGGCGCCCGACGGGCGCACCCTCAAGGCCGCACTGGCACGTGGCTATGACCTGTCGAAACAGCGCGCCCAGCAGGTCAAAGTGGGGCACTTTGCCGAGTTCGACCTGGTACTGGCGATGGATCAGAGCAACCTGCGCGATTTGCGTGCCCTGCGCCCGGACACGGCGGTAGGCGAGCTCGACCTGTTTTTGCGCCGCTACGATTCTGCGCTCGATGAAGTTCCAGACCCGTACTATGGCGGTGCCGATGGTTTCGAGCAGGTGCTCGACCTGATTGAAACCGCCTGCCAAGCGCTAGTCGTGGAAATCAAGGGGCGGTTATGACCGGGCAATGGCAGGAGCAGGTCTCGCTCAAGCCGTACAACACGTTTGGCATCGACGTGAAAGCGCGCTACTTCAGCCAAGCCAAAGACGACCTGCAGGTGCGTCAGGCGCTGGACGCTGCGCAGCAGCAGGGTGTACCGGTGCTGGTGATCGGCGGGGGCAGCAACCTACTGCTGACCCGCGATGTCGATGCCCTGGTGCTGCACGTCTCAAGCCAGGGCCGCCACGTGGTCAGTGACGATGGTGAGCGCGTTGTGGTCGAGGCCGAGGCGGGTGAGGCCTGGCACCCGTTCGTGCAGTGGACGCTCGCACAGGGCTTTTGCGGGTTGGAGAACCTCAGCCTGATTCCCGGCACAGTGGGTGCTGCCCCCATGCAGAACGTGGGCGCTTATGGCGTGGAGATCAAGGATGTCTTCGCCGGCCTGACCGCGCTGGACCGCAAGACGGGTGACGTCCGTGACTTCGCCTTGGCCGACTGCGCGTTCGGCTACCGTGACAGCGTGTTCAAGCGTAACCCTGGTCGCTGGCTGATCCTGCGTGTGCGCTTCGCCTTGAGTCGCACCTTGCAGGCGCGCTTGGACTACGGCCCGGTGCGTCAGCGCCTGGCCGAGCAGGGCACCACCGCGCTCACTGCGCAGGCCATCAGCGATGCCATCTGCAGCATTCGTCGTGAGAAATTGCCTGATCCGGCCGAGCTGGGTAATGCCGGGAGCTTTTTCAAGAACCCCGTGGTTGCGGCGCAGGTGGTTGAGCGTATCCGTACGCAACATCCAGGTGTCATTGCTTACCCTCAGGCCGATGGCCAGGTGAAGCTGGCAGCGGGCTGGCTGATCGAACAGGCGGGCTGGAAAGGCTATCGAGAAGGCGATGCCGGGGTGCATCGCCTGCAATCGCTGGTGCTGGTCAACTATGGCCAGGCGAGCGGGGCGCAAATGCACGCCCTGGCGCGGCGGATCCAGGTCGACATTCATGAGCGGTTCGGGGTTGAGCTTGAGATGGAGCCCAATCTTTATTGATGCTCCCTACGGCAACTTCCTAGGCGCCGTGTCCGCCGACCACGGTAAACGCCCGACCAAGAAAAAGCCCCGCCAGTTCGCACTGGCGGGGCTTTTTCATTCAGCCTTGCCTATCAACCCTGGTGGGTTTTTGGCTCGTCGGGGGTGCCTGGCGTTGGCTCGTCGGTAGCAGCGCCAGCCTGAGCGGCTTTGGCGGCAGCCTCGGCCTCACGCTTGCGGCGACGGACTTCACGTGGATCGTTTGGTGCGCGGCCGTTGGACAGCATGACGGTGGCAGGCTCTGCCGCGGCAGCGGGGGCTGGCTCAGGCTCAGGTGCGACCGTTTCAGGCGCGGCCAAAACCTCTGGCTGGGCCTCTACCGCCGGGGCAGGCTGTTCGGCAACCGGGGCGACCTCGATCACAGAGGGTGCCTGCTCGATTTCGCCGGCTTCGATGGCCGGGGCTTCTGCAGGCACTTCGGTGATTAGCGCTTCGGGTGCCTGAACGTCTGCCGGGGCTTCAACGACTGCGGTTTCGGTGGTCGCGGCTGGCTCAGCAACGGGCGCCTGTTCGATTACCGGCTGCGGGGCGACTTCGACCACTGGCACGGCCGAGGCCTCGACAAATGGCGCTGGCTCGCTGATCGGTTGCTCGACCACTGGGGCCACGGCGACCGCTTCTGCTGGAACTACAGTTTCAGCTTGCTCGGCCGGTTGAGGGATTTCGCTGCTGTCGGTTGGGGCAACAGCGGCGACTTCGGCAGTCGCGCGCTCGGCCTGCTGATTGGCCTGGGCTTCGGCGTCGGTGCTGATGTTGCTGGTTGCAACCGCAGCGGTCACCGCAATACCTGCGGCCAGCTCTGCGCCCAGCTCGGTGGCTTGGCGCTGTTGAGGCTGCTCCTCGCTGCCTTCATCTTCGCCGTCGATCAGCTCACCGTTGGCGTTGCGCTGGCGCTCGCGACGGTTGCTGCGGCGACGCTGGCCACGCGACCGGCGGCGCGGACGCTCGCCATCGTTGCCGTCCTGCTCGTCCTGTAGCTGCTCTTCGTTCGGCAGTTGCTCTTCGGCCATTTCGGCAGCGTGTTCGGCAGCTTCCTCGGCCGCGCGTGGTTGACGTTCTTCACGAGGTTGGCGCGGGGCGCGTTCTTCCCGGGCGGCACGCTCTTCGCGAGGCGCTCGGTCTTCACGTGGAGCACGCTCTTCGCGAGGCGCGCGGTCTTCACGTGGAGCGCGTTCTTCTCGAGGCGCGCGGTCTTCACGTGGAGCACGTTCCTCGCGAGGTGCGCGGTCTTCACGTGGAGCACGTTCTTCGCGAGGCGCACGCTCTTCGCGTGGGGTACGTTCTTCGCGAGCTACACGCTCTTCACGGGGCTGACGCTCCTCGCGTTCTACTGGCGGTGTAGCGTCCAACGGCTCGCGCAGTTCACGCACGCGCTCTTCGCCACGGTTGCCGCGACGGTCTTCGCGAGACTGGCGTGGTGCACGCTCTTCGCGCGGTGCGCGTTCTTCTCGTGGGGCGCGTTCTTCACGCGCAGCACGCTCCTCGCGTGGCTGGCGATCCTCGCGCGGCGTACGTTCGGCACGTTCTTCACGCGGCTTGCGCTCTTCATCGCGGCGACCGTTGCGGTTACGGCTCTGCTGGCGTCCGTTACGGCGTTCCTCGTTACGCGGGCTGCGTTCGGTAGTCGGCTTTTCAGCAGCAGGGGCGACAGGGGCGGCGGCAGGTTCTTCCTTACCAGCGAACAGGCTCACCAGCGACTTCACCAGGCCCTTGAACAGGCTTGGCTCCGGGGCGCTTGGGGCAGGGGCGGCGGCTGGCGCAGGCTGTGGCTCCTCGCTGGCTGGCACGGGTGCATTCGCACGGGCCGGGGCGGTTTTCACGGCGGCTTCCTGGCGAACCAGGGTGCGGGTGGCGGTTGGCTGTGGCGCTTCTTCGGTCTCGCTGGCAGCGATTTCGTAGCTGGACTGG
Organism: Pseudomonas sp. DE0010; assembly: GCF_007680745.1. Classification (NCBI taxonomy): domain Bacteria; kingdom Pseudomonadati; phylum Pseudomonadota; class Gammaproteobacteria; order Pseudomonadales; family Pseudomonadaceae; genus Pseudomonas; species Pseudomonas sp. DE0010. Next base: position 15,696 of record NZ_VEJQ01000014.1, on the reverse strand, counting down.
TTGTTCAACACCTCGGGATTGTCGTCGCGCAAGCGCTGGACTTCGAAGTGTGGGGTTTCCAGGTGATCGTTCGGCAGGATGATGATGCGCGCACGGGTGCGCAGCTCGATCTTGGTGATGGAATTGCGCTTCTCGTTGAGCAGGAAGGCGGCCACCGGGATCGGCACCTGGGCACGGACTTCGGCAGTGCGATCCTTCAGCGCCTCTTCTTCGATCAGGCGCAGGATAGCCAGCGACAGCGATTCCACGTCACGGATGATGCCGGTGCCCGAGCAGCGCGGGCAGACGATGCCGCTGCTTTCGCCCAGCGACGGACGCAGGCGTTGACGGGACATTTCCAGCAGGCCGAAGCGCGAGATGCGGCCAACCTGCACGCGGGCGCGGTCGGCCTCGAGGCATTCACGCACACGCTCTTCCACGGCGCGCTGGTTCTTGGCAGGGGTCATGTCGATGAAGTCGATGACGATCAGGCCGCCGATGTCGCGCAGACGCAGCTGACGGGCGATTTCCTCGGCCGCTTCCAGGTTGGTCTGCAGGGCGGTTTCCTCGATGTCGCTGCCCTTCGTGGCGCGCGCCGAGTTGATGTCGATGGACACCAGCGCTTCGGTCGGATCGATCACGATCGAACCGCCCGATGGCAGCTCGACCACGCGCTGGAAAGCGGTCTCGATCTGGCTTTCGATCTGGAAGCGGTTGAACAGCGGGACGCTGTCTTCGTACAGCTTGACCTTGCTGGCGTATTGCGGCATGACCTGGCGAATGAAGGTCAGGGCTTCTTCCTGGGCATCAATGCTGTCGATCAGCACTTCGCCGATGTCCTGGCGCAGGTAGTCGCGGATGGCGCGGATGATGACGTTGCTTTCCTGGTAGATCAGGAACGGCGCGGCGCGGTCCAGCGAGGCTTCCTTGATGGCGGTCCACAGCTGCAGCAGGTAGTCCAGGTCCCACTGCATCTCTTCGCTGCTGCGGCCAAGGCCAGCGGTGCGAACGATCAGGCCCATGTCGCCTGGTACGGTCAGGCCATTGAGCGCTTCGCGCAACTCGTTGCGCTCTTCACCTTCGATGCGACGGGAAATGCCACCGGCGCGCGGGTTGTTGGGCATCAGCACCAGGTAGCGGCCGGCCAGGCTGATGAAGGTGGTGAGGGCCGCGCCTTTGTTGCCACGCTCTTCCTTCTCGACCTGGACAATGACTTCCTGGCCTTCGCTGAGCACTTCCTTGATGTTGACGCGGCCTTCAGGGGCCTTCTTGAAGTATTCGCGGGAGATTTCTTTCAGCGGCAGGAAGCCGTGACGTTCGGAGCCGAAGTCGACGAAGGCGGCTTCGAGGCTGGGTTCGATGCGAGTGATCTTGCCTTTGTAGATGTTGGCCTTTTTCTGCTCACGTGCACCGGATTCGATATCCAGGTCGTAGAGGCGTTGGCCGTCCACCAGGGCTACGCGCAACTCTTCGGGTTGAGTGGCGTTAATCAGCATTCTTTTCATGTTGTACCGTCGGTTTCCGGGCTGCCGGAAACGGCGTTCGGCACACACGACGTCTCATGGTCGGTGCCAAGGTGCGCAAAGGGTGGCTAACCACCCCCGTGTCGAGCGACGTTCGGCACCAGCCGGTTGCCCAGCCTGCCGTTGTCGCGACGACGCGTCCTGTTTTGCTGCGGTGCCAACAAGGCCCCGGAGGCTTCGAATTGTTATCCGAATCAACCAAGCGGGCCTGGTGCACTCAGTCAGGAGGAGGAATCAACCTTCAGCCGTGGACGCCCAGGGGCATCTGTTCAGGACCTTATCCGCTCGCCAGCCGTACGATGGGGCTGGTGGCCGGACGCGGTGCTACACGGTCCGAGGGCTGTGCATCTCCACCCTGCACGTATCCCTGATAATTCGGGTGCTGCCGCGCGCTGAATCCGCAACGGGTTGCATTTTTCGCCAGCGCGATTCTGCGCTGGCGCCATTCATGTCCAAGGCAGGTATTTCCGAGGCATTCGCCATGGGTTGCGTGGAAGCGACGGGCGGGCAGAGGTACTGCGAAAAGAAGCGTGTAAGCAGGCTGGACACCGCACTTGTCGTTTATTTTCGGTCTTCTCTACACGGCGCTGGTGGCGATTCCAGGCAATTCGGTAAACTGGCGAACCCCCGTAGGACGGCCTCGCGTCCTGGAGAATTGCGAAGGTCAGTGACTGGCGCACAGCCTGATTCCACTGGCCTGCCGCTTATGGCGGCGTTCGCGACTATAGCAGCAATGATTAAGTGCTTCAATTCCATAAAAATTGTATGATTGCGCCATGACAACCAATACCTCTCCGACTTCCGGCGTCCAGCTGATTGAAGTCGCGCCGGAACTTGCCGGCCAGCGTATCGACAACTTTCTCATCACGGCCCTCAAGGGTGTGCCCAAGACCTTGGTCTATCGCATCCTGCGCAAGGGCGAGGTGCGGGTGAACAAAGGTCGGGTCAAGCCCGAGTACAAGATCCAGGCGGGCGACATCGTGCGGGTGCCGCCCGTACGGCTGCCTGAGCGCGACGAGCCAGCCCCGGTGGCCCAGGGGCTGCTGCAGCGGCTCGAAGCTGCCATCGTTCACGAAGACAAGGCGTTGATCGTGATGAACAAGCCTGCCGGGATCGCCGTGCATGGCGGTAGCGGGCTGAGCTTCGGCGTGATCGAGGCGCTGCGTCAGTTGCGCCCCGATGCCAAGGAGCTGGAGCTGGTGCATCGCCTGGACCGGGACACCTCGGGCCTGCTGATGATCGCCAAGAAGCGCAGCATGCTGCGCCACCTGCATGCTGCGCTGCGCGGGGATGGCGTGGACAAGCGCTACATGGCCCTGGTGCGCGGTCACTGGCCAACCGCGAAGAAGCAAGTCAATGCACCGCTGCTCAAGAGCAACCTGCGCTCAGGCGAGCGTATGGTCGAAGTCAACGACGAAGGCAAGGAAGCGCTGACCCTGTTCCGTGTGCTGCGCCGCTTCGGCGACTTCGCCACCCTCGTGGAGGCGCGCCCGATCACGGGCCGTACTCACCAGATTCGTGTGCATGCCCTGCATGCCGGGCACATGATCGCGGGGGACAGCAAGTATGGCGACGAGGATTTCAGTCGCGAAATCCGCGACCTGGGCGGCAAGCGGCTTTTCCTGCACGCCTACGCACTGACGGTGCCGCTTCCGGACGGTGGGGAGCTCAAGCTGGAGGCGCCCGTGGATGAAATGTGGGCCAAGACCGTGGAGCGTTTGAGTGCGCCGTGACTACACGCTGCTGATCTTCGACTGGGACGGTACCCTGGCCGACTCCGTCGGGCGCATCGTCGAGGCCATGCAGGTCGCTGCCAGGCGTGCCGGCCAAGCGCCCAGTCAGGAACAGGCCATCAAGGGGATCATCGGGCTGTCGCTGGCTGAGGCGATCCACACCCTTTATCCGCACCTGACGCATGAGCAGGTGGAGCGGTTTCGTCAGCATTATGCCGATGTCTACACGGCACTCGATCAGCAGCCTTCGCCGCTGTTCGACGGCGTCGCCGATTCGCTGGCCGCGTTTCGCGCCGAGGGCTATCGAATGGCGGTGGCTACCGGCAAGGCGCGCCGCGGCCTTGACAGGGTACTCAAGGCCAATGGCCTTGAACGGTTTTTCGATATCACGCGTGCGGCGGATGAAACGCGCGGCAAGCCGCACCCCTTGATGCTCGAACAAATACTTGATCATTGTGGTGTCGAACCGGGTCGTGCGCTGATGGTCGGAGATTCTGCGTTCGATCTGCAGATGGCCAGCAACGCAGGGATGCACTGCGTAGCCGTTGGTTATGGCGCGATGTCGCTCCAGGCGCTGGCTGAGTTCGGGCCACAGGTTTGCATCGATCACTTTGGCCAGCTGCGTCAGTGGCTGTCCGGTTCCACAGGTTCATTTTCGAGGTAGGTGAGCATGGCAGGCGAATGGAAGGCCCCCGAGGCCGAGCCCGAGGAGCGCGAGGAGCGCAAAAGTTGGAAGCTGCTGGAAAAGACCTTGCTGGCGGGTATCCAGGAGCAGCGCCGGTCGCGGCGCTGGGGCATCTTTTTCAAGCTGCTGACGTTCATCTACCTCTTTGGCATCCTGGCGCTGTTCCTGCCCTGGACCGACATGGACAAGGCTGCCTCGCGCGGTGCCAGTCATACGGCCCTTGTGGAAGTGCGAGGGGTCATCGCTGACCAGGAGGCCGCCAGTGCCGACAATATCGTCAAGGGCCTGCGCGATGCCTTCAAGGATGCCAAGACCAAGGCCGTGGTCCTGCGCATCAACAGCCCGGGCGGCAGCCCTGTGCAGGCAGGCTACGTGTATGACGAGATTCGCCGCCTGCGTGCCGAGCATCCTGGCATCAAGCTGTACGCCGTCATCACCGACCTGGGTGCGTCAGGAGCCTATTACATCGCCAGTGCGGCCGATGAGATCTATGCCGACAAGGCCAGTCTGGTCGGGTCGATTGGCGTGACGGCTGCGGGCTACGGTTTCGTAGGTGCCATGGACAAGCTCGGCGTGGAGCGCCGGCTCTATACGTCCGGTGAGCACAAGGCATTTCTCGATCCGTTCTCGCCGCAGAAGCCTGAAGAGACTCAATTCTGGCAGGGTGTGCTGGACACCACCCACAACCAGTTCATCGCCATGGTCAAGCAAGGGCGGGGCGAGCGACTCAAGGACAAGGATCACCCGGAGCTGTTCAGCGGCCTGGTCTGGTCCGGCGAGCAGGCCAAGGCGCTTGGTCTGATCGATGGCCTGGGCAGCGCCAGCTATGTGGCGCGTGAGGTGGTGGGCGAAAAGGATCTGGTTGATTTCACCGTGCAGGAATCGCCATTTGACCGTTTCTCCAAGCGCATGGGTGCCAGCGTGGCAGAGCGCCTGGCCATGTGGATGGGTTTCCAGGGCCCGCAACTGCGCTAAGGCCAGTCGCCTTTGTGGGGGCGGTGCACGCCCCCTAGCCTGGCTACGGGACGCGCACCCCTTCCAGGGCCAGCATGTCGACGAGCCGTATCAGTGGGAGCCCCACCAGGCTGGTCGCATCGCGTCCCTCGGTGCTTTCGAACAGGCTCACCCCAAGCCCCTCGGCCTTGAAGCTACCCGCGCAATCGAGGGGCATTTCCGCTGCCACGTAGCGTTCGATGCGTTCACGGTCCAGCACCCGCAACTTCACGGTAAACGGTACGCAGTCCACCTGGCACTGCCCGGTGGCGCTGTTGAGCAGCGCCACTGCGGTAAGAAACGTCACCTGGTGGCCACTGCAGGCGAGCAACTGTTCGCAGGCTCGCTCGACCGTGTGGGGTTTGCCCAGAATGTGCTCGCCTAGCACTGCGACCTGGTCCGAGCCGATGATCAAGTGGTTTGGGTGGCTGCCTGCAAGGGCTTGGGCTTTTTGCATGGCCAGGCGCCGGACCAGGTCGATTGCAGGCTCTGCTGGCTGGCGCGTTTCGTCTATGTCAGGGCTTGCCCAGGTGAACGGAAGCTGCAAGCGCGCGAGCAGCTCGCGACGATAAAGGGAACTGGAAGCCAGTAACAGTGCAAGCATGGTAAGCTCCTGATTCGGTTGAACCCATCCTATCACGCACGATGCCACCAAATTCCTTTGACAGGGGCGGGGGGCATCCCTAGAATGCTGCGCCTATGTTGAATGACCCGATTCCACCTCACGTTGACCCGCGCAAATTGGCTGATCGTGGCGTAACCCTTAGCGGTTCGCTACCACTCGCTGATTTGGAAAGACTCTGCGACCCGCTTTCCGACGATGTCGGTACGGTGCAGGCGAAGTTCGATTTTGAACGAGACGAACAGCACACCGTGGTTATCCACAGCGAGCTGGATGTCGAGGTCAAGATGGTTTGCCAGCGTTGTCTTGAGCTGGTCACCCTGCCGATCCACAGCGAGTGTACCTACGCCGTGGTGAAGGAGGGTGCGAATACCCAGTCGTTGCCGAAAGGCTATGACGTGCTGGAACTGGGCGAAGATCCATTGGATCTGCAGGCGCTGATCGAGGAAGAGCTGTTGCTCGCCTTGCCCATCGTGCCTGCTCATCATCCGGAAGAATGCCAGCAGCCGGCGGGCGCAGACGAGCCCGACTCGAGCAAGGACGAGGTATCGCGGTCCAACCCGTTCAGTGTTTTGGCGCAGTTAAAGCGTGACCCAAACGTTTAGGAGTTAATCAATTATGGCTGTTCAGCAGAACAAAAAATCCCGCTCTGCCCGTGACATGCGTCGTTCGCACGATGCCCTGTCGGAAAACGCGCTGTCGGTAGAGAAGTCCACCGGCGAAGTGCACCTGCGCCACCACGTTTCGCCAGAAGGCGTATACCGTGGTCGCAAAGTGATCGATAAGGGCGCTGACGAGTAATCCTTGTCCGCTCAGATCATCGCGATCGACGCAATGGGCGGGGACTTCGGTCCCCGCAGCATTGTCCAGGCTAGCATCGCCTGCCTGTCGGCTACCCCCTCGCTTCACCTGACCCTCGTCGGTCAATCCTCCCTCCTGGAAGAACTTGTCAGCGGCTTTTCAGCTGCCGATCGCGCGCGCCTGCAGATTCTCGATGCCGCAGAAGTGATCGGTATGGACGAGCGGCCTTCACAGGCATTGCGCGGCAAACCCGATTCATCCATGCGTGTTGCCTTGGAATTGGTGCGTGACGGCAAGGCACAGGCCTGTGTCAGCGCCGGTAATACCGGGGCCCTGATGGCGCTATCTCGCGCCGTGCTCAAGACGTTGCCAGGCATCGATCGTCCAGCCATGGTGGCTGCCATCCCGACATGCACCGGCTACTGCCAGTTGCTTGACCTTGGCGCCAATGTCGACTGCACGGCCGAGCAGCTTTACCAGTTTGCGGTCATGGGGTCGGTGGCGGCGCAGGCGCTGGGCGTGCAGCGCCCACGTGTGGCTCTGCTGAACGTGGGTACCGAAGACATAAAGGGTAACCAGCAGGTCAGGCTGGCTGCGAACCTGTTGCAAGGGGCTCGCGGCCTCAATTACGTCGGCTTCATCGAAGGTGACGGCTTGTACAAAGGGGCCGCGGACGTGGTGGTATGCGACGGCTTCGTTGGCAATATCCTGCTCAAGTCCAGCGAAGGGTTGGCCACCATGGTTGCGCAGCGTATCGAGCAGACCTTCAGGCGCGGCCTGTTGTCGCGTCTGGCGGGCGCTGTGGCCATGCCGCTGCTCAAGCGCGTGCAGGCCGATCTGGCCCCCGCGCGGCACAACGGTGCCAGCTTTCTGGGGTTGCAGGGCATCGTCGTCAAAAGCCACGGTGCGGCAGGCGTTGAGGGGTTTCAGAGTGCGATCCAGCGGGCCCTGATCGAAATTCAGGAGAACTTGCCCAGGCGCCTTCATGGTCGCCTGGAGGATTTACTCAAGTAATGTGATGCGAGCCCGCGCTTAGCGGTCTTGCCGACGAAATGCTTAAATGTGACCGCAGGGTTTCGGTCTTCATCCAAATGTTCAGATTCCGCGCCTGGCATGCGCCAGGCGCCTCTATCCGACGACAAGATCATAAGGGCTTGTTCAATGTCTGCATCTCTCGCATTCGTCTTTCCAGGTCAAGGTTCCCAGTCGCTGGGTATGCTCGCAGAACTCGGCGCCGAGAAGCCGGTGATCATCGAGACCTTCAAGGAAGCTTCCGAGGCGCTGGGTTACGACCTCTGGAAACTGGTTCAGGAAGGTCCGCAAGAGCAACTCGATCAGACTGATAAGACCCAGCCAGCCATTCTGACAGCCTCCATTGCGCTGTGGCGCCTGTGGCTCGAGGAGGGCGGCGCCAAGCCTGCATTCGTCTCGGGTCATAGCCTGGGCGAGTACAGTGCCTTGGTCGCAGCGGGCAGCATCAGCCTCAAGGACGCCGTTCGCCTGGTCGAGCGCCGCGGCCAACTGATGCAGGAAGCCGTGCCTGCCGGGCACGGTGCCATGGCCGCAATCCTGGGGCTGGACGACGCCGTCGTGGTGCAGATCTGCACCGAAGCGGCTGAAGACGAGGTCGTCAGCGCGGTCAATTTCAATTCGCCGGGCCAGGTGGTGATTGCCGGTAACAAGGCCGCAGTGGACCGGGCCATGGAGCTGTGCAAGGCAAAGGGCGCCAAGCGCGCCTTGCCGCTGGCAGTCAGCGTACCGTCGCACTGCGCGCTGATGAAGCCTGCGGCCGAACGATTTGCCGCCGCGGTCAATGCCATCGATTGGCAGGCGCCACAGATTCCGGTTGTGCAGAACGTGACAGCCGCCATCGCGCCCGATCTGGAGGCGCTCAAGCGTGATCTGCTGGCGCAGTTGTATCAGCCCGTGCGCTGGGTCGAATGCGTCCAGGCGCTGGCTGCCAACGGTGCGGTCAACCTGGTTGAGTGCGGTCCGGGCAAGGTCCTGGCTGGCCTCAACAAGCGCTGCGCCGATGGCGTAACCACCTACAACCTCAACACCCCTGACGCCATTGCCGCCACGCGTGCGGCACTGGCCTGATTTGGAGAAGCTTGCATGAGCCTGCAAGGTAAAGTTGCACTGGTCACTGGCGCCAGCCGTGGCATTGGCCAGGCCATCGCCCTGGAACTGGGTCGCCAAGGCGCCACCGTCATCGGTACTGCGACCTCGGCCTCCGGTGCCGAGCGTATCGCCGCGACCCTGAAGGAGCATGGCATTGCCGGTACCGGCATGGAGCTGAACGTGACCAGCGCCGAATCGGTTGATTCGGTACTGTCGGCCATTGGCGAGCAGTTCGGTGCGCCGACCATTTTGGTGAACAATGCGGGTATCACGCGTGACAACCTGATGCTGCGCATGAAGGACGACGAGTGGTTCGATGTCATCGATACCAACCTCAACAGCCTCTACCGTCTGTCCAAGGGCGTGCTGCGCGGCATGACCAAGGCGCGCTGGGGCCGTATCATCAGCATCGGCTCGGTGGTCGGCGCCATGGGTAACGCTGGCCAGGCCAATTATGCTGCGGCCAAGGCCGGTCTCGAAGGCTTCAGTCGCGCCCTGGCGCGTGAAGTGGGCTCGCGCGGTATCACCGTCAACTCGGTCACGCCGGGCTTCATCGATACCGACATGACCCGCGAGCTGCCAGAAGCGCAGCGCGAAGCCCTGCAGACCCAGATTCCGCTGGGCCGCCTGGGTCAGGCAGATGAAATCGCCAAGGTGGTTTCGTTCCTGGCCTCTGACGGTGCAGCGTACGTGACGGGCGCAACCGTGCCCGTCAACGGCGGGATGTACATGTAATATCGCCGGTCAATGTGACGGATTTCGTAAAAAAAGAGTCATACTGCGAGCCTAAAATCCGTTATAAAGCTGCAATCAGATTCCAGGCGGCTGGTCGTGGGACTAGGCTGGAGGCGCGTTGAGCTTGAAAAGCGAACGTTCTTCTATAAAATTAGCCACCGGCCAGCTGCCTGACATATATCCATTAGGAGTGAAAACTAGGTATGAGCACCATCGAAGAACGCGTCAAGAAAATCGTCGCCGAGCAACTGGGCGTCAAGGAAGAAGAAGTGACTAACGAGAAGTCCTTCGTCGATGACCTGGGTGCCGATTCGCTTGACACCGTTGAGCTGGTGATGGCTCTGGAAGAGGAATTCGAGACCGAGATTCCTGACGAAGAAGCCGAGAAGATCACTACCGTTCAAGCTGCCATCGACTACGTCAACAGCCACCAGGCCTAAGACGCTGTAGTCGACGCTTCTTGTCGGGAAAAACCGCACTGCCTTGACTGGCGTGCGGTTTTTTCTTTGCAAGCTTCGGCTGTCGCCGTGTCGGCTGCCAAGCCCCGCATCAAGAGCTTTTTGCCATTTCATTCCGTCCAACTGGATGCAATGGCAAGAAACTCTGTCATTAGAAAAGGAGAGTACTGTGTCGCGTAGACGCGTCGTGGTCACCGGTATGGGCATGCTATCGCCACTGGGTACGGATGTACCGAGCACGTGGCAGGGCATTCTGGCTGGCCGCAGTGGCATCGGTCCGATCGAGCATACGGATCTTTCTGCCTACTCCACCCGTTTTGGTGGCTCGGTGAAGGGCTTCGAGGTTGAGCAATACTTGTCGGCCAAAGAGGCTCGCAAGCTGGATCTGTTCATTCAGTATGGCTTGGCAGCCGGTTTTCAGGCAGTGCGCAACGCTGGCCTGGAAGTGACCGACGCCAACCGTGAGCGCATCGGCGTGGCCATGGGCTCGGGCATCGGTGGCCTGACCAATATCGAGGAGACCAGCCGTACATTGCACGACGCAGGCCCTCGGCGTATCTCGCCGTTCTTCGTCCCTGGCTCGATCATCAACATGATCTCCGGCTTCTTGTCGATCCACCTGGGTCTGCAAGGGCCGAACTACGCCATCGCCACCGCCTGTACTACCGGTACCCATTGCATCGGCATGGCTGCGCGCAATATTGCGCACGGTGAGGCCGATGTCATGATCGCCGGCGGCGCTGAAATGGCCGCCTGTGGGCTGGGCATGGGTGGGTTTGGCGCATCCCGCGCGCTTTCTACCCGCAACGATGAGCCTGCGCGGGCCAGTCGTCCCTGGGACAAAGGCCGTGACGGCTTCGTCCTGTCCGACGGGGCCGGTGCATTGGTGCTCGAAGAGCTTGAGCACGCCAAGGCGCGGGGTGCAACGATCTATGCCGAGCTCGTAGGGTTTGGCATGAGCGGCGATGCCTATCACATGACGTCGCCGCCCGAATCGGGTGAAGGTGCAGCCCGCTGCATGGTCAATGCCCTGCGCGATGCCGGCGTGCAGCCTCAGGAGGTCAGCTACATCAACGCCCACGGCACCTCGACACCGGCTGGAGACCTGGCCGAAGTGGCAGCCATCAAGCGCGTGTTCGGCGAGCATGCCTATAAGCTGGCCGTCAGCTCCACCAAGTCGATGACCGGGCACCTGCTGGGGGCTGCCGGTGCGGTGGAGGCGATCTTCAGCGTATTGGCGATCAACAGCCAGATGGCGCCGCCGACCATAAACCTGGATGAGCCGGACGAAGGCTGTGACCTGGACTTCGTGCCGCACCAGGCCCGCAGCATGCCAATCGATGTCGTGCTGTCCAATTCGTTCGGCTTTGGTGGCACCAACGGCTCCCTGGTGTTCCGCCGGTTCGCCGAGTGATGCAAAGCTGGGTCGATGGCACGCCTGCGGCTGCGATCAACCTGCACAATCGCGGGTTGGCCTACGGGGATGGTCTGTTCGAGACGTTCGCTGTACGCCATGGGCGGCCCTTGCTGCTGGATGAGCACATGGCGCGTCTGGCACTGGGCTGTCAGCGCCTGTCCATCGCCACTGACGTGGCCCTGGTGGCCGATGAGGTAAGGCGCTATGCCGCTCAGCTGGGTGAGGGCGTGGCCAAGCTGATCCTGACCCGCGGCGACAGCCAGCGCGGATATGCACCCGCGGCCGGTGTCGCGGCGCGGCGCATCCTGCAAGCCAGTCCGTTGCCCAGCTACCCAGCCGATTACGCCGACGTGGGCGTGCGCCTGTTCATGTGCCAGACCCGGCTTGGGGAACAACCTTTGCTGGCAGGGCTCAAACACCTCAACCGCCTCGAGCAGGTGCTGGCACGTTCCGAATGGCAGGACGGCGAACATGCCGAAGGCCTGATGCGTGACGGGCAGGGCAGGCTGATCGAAGGTGTCTACAGCAATCTGTTTCTGGTTAAGCAAGGCACGCTTCTTACTGCCAGGCTTGATCGTTGCGGGGTGGCAGGCGTGATGCGCGCCGCACTGCTGGCGCGGGCTAAGATGATGAACATCCCGGTGCAAGTGCGTGACCTGGCGTTCGATGAGCTCGCACAAGCTGATGAAGCATTCGTTTGCAATAGTGTCTACGGCATCTGGCCCGTCCGCGCCGCAGGCGCGCTAAACTGGCGGCCTGGCCCGCTCACCCGTACGTTGCAGGCCGTTGCCCGTACGTTACTGGAAACCTGAATTCGTGAGACGTAAATTCCTGCTGCTGCTGGAAATGTGCCTGATCGTCATGGGCCTGGCCCTTGGCTGGTCGGCCTGGAAGGTCCATTCGGTGCTGGATCAGCCTGTGCATGTGGTACAGGAGCGCCTGCTGGATGTGCCCAATGGCGCTACGCCCAATCGCATGTTCTACCGCATGCAACAAGAGGGGCTGTTAGACGACGCGCTTTGGCTCAGGTTGTACTGGCGCTTCAACATGGCCGGCGTGCCACTGCACACGGGCGAGTATCGCCTGACGCCCGGCATGACCGTGAAACAGCTTTTCGACGCCTGGCAGCGGGCGGACGTAGTGCAATACAACCTGACCCTGGTCGAAGGCTGGACGTTTCGCCAAGTGCGCGCGGCCGTGGCCAAGCACGAAAAGATCAAGCAGACCCTCGATGGCCTTTCCGATGCCCAAGTCATGGAAAAGCTGGGTCACGCTGGCGTTTTCCCGGAGGGCCGCTTCTTCCCGGACACCTATCGCTTCGTGCGCGGCATGAGCGATGTGGAGCTTCTGCAGCAAGCCTACATGCGCCTGGAAGAGGTGCTGGCGCGTGAATGGGCCGAGCGCGCCCGCGACCTGCCGTACCGCGACCCCTACCAGGCACTGATCATGGCCTCGCTGGTGGAAAAGGAAACCGGTATTCCACAAGAGCGCGGGCAAATCGCTGGCGTATTCGTCCGCCGCCTGCGCCTGGGCATGATGCTGCAGACCGATCCGACGGTCATCTATGGCATGGGCGAGCACTACAACGGCCGCATCACACGCGCTGATTTGCGCCAGCCAACGCCTTACAACACCTACACCATGACGGGGCTGCCACCAACGCCTATTGCAATGGTCGGGCGTGAGGCCATCCATGCGGCGTTGAACCCGGCAGATGGCACTAGCCTTTATTTCGTTGCGCGCGGTGATGGTAGCCACGTTTTTTCCGATGACCTGGACGACCACAACTCTGCTGTGCGTGAGTTTCAGCTCAAGCGTCGGGCCGATTACCGTTCAAGCCCTGGCACCGCGCAGCCGACTCCCTCGGACGATGCAGCGCCGTCTGGTTCATCTCAAGTGCCTGGGGCGGGAGCATCGGATGATCCATCTGCTCCAGCCGCTGCGCCTGGACAGGGCAAGGTAGATAGCGATCGGACGACCGAACCGTCGGCGCTCGACGCCCCCCAATAAGGACTGTTTGTGAGCGGCTTGTTTATTACATTGGAAGGCCCCGAAGGCGCGGGCAAAAGCACTAACCGGGAATACCTGGCTGCCCGGCTGCGCGAGCAAGGGCTGGACGTGGTGCTGACCCGCGAGCCAGGTGGCACGCCACTGGCTGAAAAGATTCGTGAGCTGTTGTTGTCGCCGAGCGATGAAGTCATGCACGCCGATACTGAGCTTTTGTTGGTGTTCGCTGCGCGCGCTCAACACCTTGCACAAGTGATCCGCCCGGCGTTGGCGGGTGGGGCGGTGGTGCTGTGTGACCGGTTCACAGACGCTACTTACGCCTATCAAGGAGGCGGGCGCAGCTTGCCCGTCGAGCGTATCGCGACGCTTGAGCAGTTCGTGCAGGACGACCTTCGTCCTGACCTGACCCTGGTGTTCGATCTGCCCGTCGAAGTAGGCCTGGCCCGCGCTGCAGCGCGAGGGCGGCTGGACCGGTTCGAGCAGGAAGGGCAGGCGTTTTTCGAAGCGGTCCGCCGCGCCTATCTGGATCGCGCAGCCGCGGCGCCACAACGCTACACGCTGCTGGATGCATCGCAGCCGCTGGCGGACGTCCAGCAAGCGTTGGACAGGCTGCTGCCAGGTATCGTGGAGCGCTGCCGTGGCTGATGCCTACCCTTGGCAGCAGACACTGTGGGAGCAACTGGCTGGCCGCGCCCAGCATGCCCATGCCTATCTGCTGCACGGCCCGAAGGGGATAGGTAAGCGTGATCTGGCCGAGCGCCTGATGGCGCGGCTGCTGTGCCAGCGCCCTAATGGCACCCTGGCTTGCGGCCAGTGCAAGTCCTGCCACCTGCTCAAGGCCGGTAGTCACCCCGACAACTTCATGCTTGAACCTGAAGAGCTGGACAAGCCGATCAAGGTGGACCAAGTCCGCGAACTGGTTGCCTTCGTCGCTCAGACCGCGCAGTTGGGTGGGCGCAAGGTGGTCATGATCGAGCCTGTCGAATCCATGAACGTCAACGCGTCCAATGCGCTTCTCAAAAGCCTTGAGGAGCCTTCCGGCGACACGGTGCTGCTGCTGGTGACCCATCAACCCAGCCGCTTGCTGCCTACCATCAAGAGCCGGTGCCAGCAGGTTACCTGTCCTCTGCCGACCAAGGCCCAGAGCCATGCCTGGTTGGCCAGCGCCTTGCCGGAGACCGATCAGGCCCGGCGCGACGATCTGTTGACCTTGTCTGCCGGTTCGCCGCTGTTGGCCCTGAGTCTTCATCAGCAAGGCGTGCATGAACAGCGTGCCCTGGTGACCGAAGGCGTAAAGAAGCTGCTCAAGCAGCAGCAATCGCCCAGCCAGTTGGCCGACGCATGGACAGCCGTGCCGTTGTTGATAGTGTTCGATTGGTTTTTCGACTGGGCCCAGTTGATCCTGCGCTACCAGTTGACCGAGAACGACGATGAGCTTGGCATGGCCGATATGCGCAAGGTGGTGCAATACCTTGCGCAAAAGAGCCGTCCGGCCAAAGTCCTCGAGGTCCAGGCCTGGATCCTTGAGCAGCGTCAGAAAGTGCTGGGCAAGGCAAACCTGAATCGTGCTTTGCTGATCGAATCGTTGCTGGCCCATTGGCTACAATTGCCAACTGGGCGCTGACTTTAATTCTTATCCGTGTGTGTACCCATGCTTGTAGATTCCCATTGCCATCTTGATCGCCTTGACCTCAGCGCCCATGGGGGTTCGCTCGATGCTGCCTTGCAGGCGGCGCGCGCTCGTGGTGTCGGGCACTTCCTGTGCATCGGTGTCAGTGCCGAAAATGCAGGCGCAGTCAAAGCCTTGACCGAGCAATACAGCGATGTGGATTGCTCGGTAGGCGTTCACCCGCTGGACCTGGCGCCGGGTGCGGCGCCTGCCTTGGACTGGCTGTTGACCGAATTGGCTCATCCCCATGTGGTGGCGATCGGTGAAACTGGCCTGGATTACCATTACGAGCCGGAAGCTGCCGAGTTGCAGCAGGCCTCATTTCGCTTGCACCTGGAAGCTTCGCGGCAGACGGGAAAACCGGTGATCGTGCATACCCGAGCGGCCCGTGCCGATACCTTGGCGCTGTTGCGTGAGGCGAACTTGTCCCAGGCAGGCGTTCTGCACTGCTTTACCGAAGACTGGGAAATGGCCAAGGCGGCTTTGGATCTTGGGTATTACATTTCGCTTTCGGGGATCGTCACATTCCGTAATGCCGAGGCGTTGCGAGATGTGGCGCGGCAGGTGCCGGCGGATCGGCTATTGGTGGAAACCGACTCGCCATATCTGGCGCCTATTCCTTATCGGGGTAAACCCAACCTGCCCCAATATGTGCGGGAAGTGGCTGAATATGTGGCCTCATTGCGGTGTGTCAGTTATGAGCAGTTGGCTGAGCAGACCACTACAAACTTTAAGCGGTTATTTCCGTTGGCAAGGGTTCGCTAGGGCGCGTACCCTAAGTTAACGTCGCAGTTGCAGTTGCAGTTGCAGTTGCAGTTGCAGTTGCAGTTGCAGTTGCAGTTGCAGTTGCAGTGGCTTTTGCTTCTAAGTGCACGGTAGCTCAGGCGCCGCAGATCGCGACTTCAGGAGGCCGAGCGCAGGGCTTGCGGAGGGAGGTGACAGGCATGGATGCC